>SCSO01000076.1 GCA_004297865.1 Legionella sp. | reverse complement strand
AACAGTTAGAACAGCTCAAGTATAAAAAAAACTATTTTAGTGCAAGAACAGGTATTCCCTTTCCCTCTGTCAAAAGTGGAGAGATTGATCAGGTGGTGCTTAGTGATAGAAAAAATTTATGGTACGGTACAGTCAACATCGGTAATCCTAAAGTCGCAGAAGAACAGCTAAGACCCGTGAATGTGTTATATCATCTGTTTTATTATGCGGTGAGTGCAAAGAATTATGTTGGTGCAGTAGTGGTTTTATATGAATTTTTTCAAGAGGGATATATTGATGACTTCGGTAAAATTTTAAAGCAACAATCAAGACCGGAGGTTTCAATATTTGCCAATTTGCTATTAATAAAGGCCATATCGGAACAGAACTTTAAATTAATTGAGTATCTTAGCAAAACAAAATTCAATATCAGAATAGAAGCATTTCAAACGATATTTACATTAGATGATCCGCATACTCAAGTTCTTGTAGCAAAGGAACTATTCCATCAATTTCATATCAATAACTTTAAATACTCTGATGCAAGTTTAGATTATGTTTTAAATGAATTATCAATCCTTGCTAACAATCATAAAGATGATAGAGATTTAAAAGAATCTATAGTTTTATTTTTGGAAGAGATTCTTCAAAATAGAGATAAAACTAAAAGCTCAGCCTTTTTTAAAGGATCAAAGAACATAAACTCTATTGAAAAACTTTTAAATGATCTGAGAAAAGAAATCCAAAATTCTATGGATTTACCACAATAGTGAGGAATTGAGCCTTACCTCTTTATCATTCGTGGGGATCCTTCAGAGTCTGATCCCATTGATAGTAAACTAACAATTAACAGCTGCTTGTTGGTTATATTTGCATTGAGATAATGAAGTTGAATTATTATTAATTTTTAAAGGTGCAGAATCAGCATGCATGGCAGCAAAAATTGGAGATTTTATCCAGATTAAGCTAGCCTGACTGTGGAATGTTAGTTCTGCTGGCTTCGAGTTATCTATTGCATAAACCTTTCCTTTTAGTGATTCCAGATTAAAGTTAACCTTGTTAAAGGACAATGAATCGGTACTAGTTTCTATCCCCACTACAGAGGCATCGGTCGCCTTAATTTTTAATTCTAGATTTCCAAGATCAACATTCTGCGAATGGGGATAGGGTGTGTTGTCAATTTGATAATTTATTAATCCCCGGAGTGGAGGTGCTAATTGTGGGCAATCAGATTTTGACTCCATAACGATAGAAGAATCACGGAGTGTAATGGCCATTACGTCGCTTACCTCTATCGCTGTAGAGTAGCAAGATTCAGCTAAGGTTTGTAATTTAGAATCAGACACGGATACAAGCCCATTATTAATGATTAAGTTCCGGGTATACTCACCCTTAACATTTAAAACTGATCCCCGCATTAATAAATATTCTGCACTGATGTTATTGCTCATTTCCCCTTCAACCGACAGATTAGAATCATATACTGAAACTAGTTCAGCCTGGATATTCTCTCCATTGCTTTGATGCTTTTTTTCTAGATCAACATTAACTAAGGTAAGCGATCGTGTACTAAATAAGTTAATATTGGCGAAGTCATTTAGGACTTGAATTGGCGCATCGCCTGTTTTAACCCTCACATTTTCAATGCTTCCATCACTACCAGTATGACCCGTATAGTCATTCCAAATCAAAGCGCCCTCAAGTAAAGGCCTGTCATTATCATAGGCAATAAATCTAAAGTCAGTACTTCTACCAATTAGTGCCATTTTATTTTTAAGGCTTAATAATGCTTGGTTTTGATGTTTATCAAATGGCATTTGATAGTCACCAGGAGCAATCCAAAGCTGAGGTTTATTATAGGGAGGTATATTGTCAACGATTGATTGAGTGATTTCTTGGCAGGGATACTCAGCGGTACATGAAGTCCAAATATTATCGGAATTAACTTCTTCAGTGGAACCACCAGGGCGAAAAAACCAAATGGATTTACTTACTAATTTTGGATGCCCTACCTGTTTAATTTGGTAATGCCTCTTAGGTTTAATATCCTCCCTGTACTTCAGAGTATTCCCATTTTCATCGATTAATTCAATAGGCGTATCATAAAATTCATGGCCTGTCGTATAAGTCAAGTTTTTATAGTTTATGAGCTTAGTTCGCATGGGAGGTAAAAGATGGCTAGCCATTAATTGTTGCCGTTTCATCCAGTGCGGTTCATTGATAGATTTAGCTTCAACAAGTATCGGCAGTTGGAAAAGACTGAAAACAAGTGGGAGAAAATAATACACCTTTCTAAATTTCATCAATATTCCTTGCATTAACTTGCAATAGACTCTGTAAATTAGCTTATTTCACCAGGGTTGTTGCAAAAATTATTTTTAATAAAAAATATGATACACCATAAAATCAGATCCTAAACAAGCATTTTTGCTTAATATTTACATACATGCATAAACACTATATATTCTGCGAAATTTTTCGATGATTTCTAATGATTTATACGCCGCTTAAGAATGTTGTAACAAATCAATAGGACTGCTATTTTGAGTAAGATTCGTTTTACAAGCCAATTAACTCCCGAGCTTTGTTGTTCTAATATCAAGGCTAGCCTCTTTTTTTATACTGAAATCCTTGGATTCAAAATTAAACATCAGCGTGAGGAAGAAAGGTTTGCCATGCTTGAGCGTCAAGGCGCCTGGTTAATGCTCGAGCAGATAGATACGAGTTCTAGGAGTTGGATAACAGGCCCATTAGAATTTCCTTTTGGTAGAGGCTTGAACTTGGAAATCATGACAACTAATGTCGACCAGTTATATGATTGTGTCCAAAAGGCTGAAGCCAAGATATTTTTACCCATAGAGGAAAAATGGTATCGTGCAGGTGAGATTGAAGTTGGTAATCGTCAGTTTATAGTTCTAGATCCTGACGGTTATTTGCTTCGTTTCGCACAGGATCTAGGCGAGCGAGCATTAGTCGTTTAGATCCATCAAAAAGCGGGACATAGTATCAGTGGAAATTGTTATTATTTAACTATGATTGACAATAACTCTTAATGAAGGTATAACTCGATTGACCAAATATAAAACAAGTGTGACTTTCACGCAAAATATATTTGGTTATAATTAAAGGTATTACTTTGAATAAAATAAAATTAGCTTGTATTGTTTCCTTACTTTCTTCCAGTTTTGCATATGCCTCACCTTCTTGCGATGGTTTTGAGTTAAAAATAAAAAATAACCTAGCAGACGATTTATTAGTTACAACTATAAAACTAAATGGCGCAGATCTCCAACCCGGAGGAATTCAAAAAATTGATGGGAAAACAGCTCAGGTGTTTACAGTTAATTCTAGTGCAGAAAATACTCCTATGGTAGGGGAATTCGTATTTCATACGATAAGTATACCGAGTAAAACGGTCAAAATTAATTTTAATCTGAATAATACTGCTCTGGTTTGCCAACATGATGATAAGCCAGTTGATAGTGATTATGCCGTAGAAAGCACCCGGTTACCCGGATCAGTTAGTTATACAATTAGTAATAAATAATTTAAATAAAACCAGTAAGAATCAATCGGGTCTGACTCGATTGATTCTTACTATGCTCATCTCCCGTGCCTATTATTGAAAATAACAATATCCTAAAACCCCAAGTCTTTGCCTTCGTACCCGTATTAAGTTATCGCCCGCGAGCAACGTACATTCATTGGTGTTGCTTTTACTGTTGATTGGGCATAACTTTCGCCACGTGCTGCAAAAACTTGAAACCAAGCATAGGTTTTAGCTACATAGGACATTTGTGTTGAGCTCCAATAAACGCCTTCGAGACAGTGAGAGCCTGTACAGTTTGAACTACGTAAAATAGCCAAATTTTGCGCCATATTCTGAACTTTTTTGATGCATTGCTGACTTGGACCCAATTCACAGATAGCGGGTAAATACCAATCTTGATAACCGCCTTCGTGATATTGATTACATAATCCTGCAGCATAATATTGGGTAGGTACTTTTTTAGGTGAGCGAGGAGCGGAGTAATAAGCTACAATATTATTTGTATTACAAACACCATCTAATTTCCCTTCACAGTCGCTTTGGCCCTCAACTTTTTCAGCAGGTATAATGGAGTCCGCATTGGGTACAGGTTTTTGGCTAGTCGAAGTTTCACCAATCCCCCAAATGCTTACTCCATTATCGTAATCGCCATATTTATCGGTACTCCAAGGATTACCAAAGGGTGAATTTTCGCTTTGATTTTTTAAAGCAGTAACTTTACCACCTACACTTCCAGATATTGGATAATGCGCATAAGAATCATCAATCGCATACACATAGCCACTTTGATAAATACAACCATAATTTAATACCACCACTTCAACCACTAAAGGATCAATGTCATCAGCTGTGACTCTGATTGTACTCGCTTGAGGCTGACGACCTTGAGTACACCATTTGCCTTTATCATCGACACTCGGTAAGGAGCCCGGGGAAACAACAATAATACAAGATGCATTGGCAGCTAAATCATTATCGCAAGTTGTTGATGAAATAGTTGTTCCCTTGGGTAAATCCGCTGAAGTGACTTTTAGATGCGTTACAAGATTAGGACTTGTATTAGTTATAAGGATTTGTCGTGGATTGCCGGTCAATGCACCATACAGTTTTACACTGAGAGCTAGTTTAACGAGACTCGGGGTAAGTGGTTGTGCTGCAAAGCCCATTGCAACGACAAGCCAAAGTGCTGCTATTCGTATAATTATTTTCATACTACCATCCTTGCTAACTTCACCAAAGCCGCGATGGTAGCATATTTGTAAAAATGATCACATTTACACTGATCTACACTACTTCAATTTCAACAGGAGCTAAGCCTTTTATACCGAGTTTTTTAGCGGCAGCAAAGGATAAATCAATAAGTCTATTTGATGAAAAAGGACCTCGATCATTTATTCGCACCACAATCGACCGGCCATTATTCAGGTTTTTGACCCTTACTCGGGTAGCGAGTGGGAGTGTTGGATGCGCTGCTGTCATCCCATACATGTTGTAGCGCTCTCCAGTCGATGTTTTTTGATTTCGGGGAGATGACCCATACCAAGAAGCAACTCCTTTTGCTTTGTAATTCTTGGCGGACTTCATCACATGATAGGTTTTCCCTTTGATCACATAATGATCCGGCCCATTAGATTGCTGATGCGTACAAGCAACCAGTAGTATGGGGATTAGGCATGTAATCGGATACATGAGAAAATTGATGGTTGATTTTATTAGCCAACTCAAATTAGTGAATGTTGTTTGCATTGCTTGACCCGCTGAATTCATTTCTTTAAAAAACATATAAGCTCTATTAATTAAAAAAGTAAGTATACCTAAGATTTTCTGCGCGTCAATTTATCACTTAGAGCAAATTTAGTCTAATTGTTTCAGTTTTAATCGAACCCTTCAGAATTGGTGCTTTCAATACGACGGTGTTACTTGCATATCACAGACCCCAATATTTTGCATACATTTGAGGCAATCAAGTCCAACATACTAATTTTGTTGGTAGAGTCTGATATGGTATTACAGGTCACAATGGATTCTGCGCCCGAAGCAAGTAATTTATCTTTTGTTTTTTTATTAAAGATTGGGTGAATAGCTAAGCAAATGGCATTATGGCCCTTTGAGGACAACTGTTTCAAAATAGCTGCCATACTTGAGCCAGTTGAGATGATGTCGTCCAAGAGAATCAAGGTTTCATTAGTGCTTGAGAACGAAGGAATATCAATTTTTACTTCATGGGCCGATAATCTATTTTTGCTACACACTATGTAAGGGGCATTTAATTGCTCAGCAATCTCGGAGACCCATTGCTTGCTTTCACTATCGGGTCCGATCAAAAAGGGAGACTTTATGTTTTCTTTTATCCAGTGGGCAATTTCTTTCGAAGCGTGTAATGTCAAAACGGGGATAGAATAGATAGTTGAAAGATGATGTATACGATGTAAATGGGGATCAATGGTAATTAGATAATCCACCCAATTTGAAAGAAATTTAGCAAACAGTTGAGCAGTTATTGCCTCCCCTGCTTTAAAACGCTTGTCTTGACGCATATAGGGAAGATAAGGGGAAATTAAAATAATTTTTTTTGCACCTAATTCTTTAAGTGTTTGTGCAGTAAACATTAAAGACATTATTTTTTTGTCTGGATCATTTAAGGTACAAAACAAAATAACTACTTTATTTTTAACGGGAGAATTGATACGCACATAGGATTCCCCATCAGGAAATCTCTCTATAATGAGCTCTCCTTCTTCAATGCGGAGTTTATTTGCTAATTGATGAGCAAATTTTTTATTTCCTGGAAATGAAAAAATAATGTTGTTGTTCATAGGCACCTATTAAATAAAACATCTATTTTTAACCATTCGGTAAATCAATTTTAATTTTAGAGCCAAAAGCTAAGCGTAATGCGTTAACAATAGCAAGAATATCAATACATTCTTGGAGAATTGCACCCATCACTGGACTTATAAAGCCAGTCGCC
>SCSO01000075.1 GCA_004297865.1 Legionella sp. | reverse complement strand
AGTCTTCCGGAGAAACCGCAGCAGCAATCCCACCTTGAGCATAGCGACTATTACATTCAATCGCTTCAGCTTTGCTAATTAGGGCAATTTTCAGATGGGGTTGTAGAGCCAGCAGTTGTAAACAATAATGCAAACCTGCTAATCCCGTCCCGAGCACCAGTACATCAAATTGATAATTTTTACCTTGCTGCGTTTGGGTATCCTTCATGAAAAAGCCTTGACCAGCTGTGTTGCTAAACCGGTATAGGATTCAGGAGTTAAATCTGTTAATTGCTTCTTCGCCTGTTCGGGTATAGCGAGATTTTGGATAAATTCTTTTAAAGAATGGGCATCGATGCCTTGACCCCGAGTCAATGCTTTTAATTGTTCGTAGGCATTAGGCACATTATAACGACGCATGACTGTTTGTATGGCCTCAGCTAATACTTCCCAATTATCATTTAAATCTTCTTGCAGAGCTTCTTTGTTAATTTGTAATTTATCATTGCCTTTAGCTACAGATTGGTAAGCAATTAAACTATAGGAAAAAGCGACACCTAAATTACGTAATACAGTAGAATCCGATAAATCACGTTGTAAGCGCGATTGTGTTAATTTATTAGCGAAATGGATGAACAAGGCATTGGCTAAACCTAAATTGCCTTCGGCATTTTCAAAATCAATAGGATTGACTTTGTGCGGCATAGTCGATGACCCCACTTCTAAAGCTACGGTTTTTTGTTTGAAATAGCCTAAAGAAATATAGCTCCAAATATCCTGGGTGTAATCCAATAAAATAGCATTGATACGCACCATGATTTGCGAAACCTCGGCAATCCCATCATGGGGTTCAATTTGGGTGGTGTAGGGATTAAAGGATAGACCGAAAGAGGTCACAAAATTCGCACAATGCTTGCGCCAATCCACTTCTGGATAAGCGATGACATGGGCATTGTAATTACCTACTGCGCCATTAAATTTAGCAGGAACTAATACTTCCGCTAATTGCTGTTGGGGTCTTCTTAAACGAGAAACAAAATTGACCAACTCTTTACCCATAGTAGTCGGAGTCGCCGGTTGACCATGCGTTCTTGAAAGCATTGCCACATCACCATGCTGTTTCCCTAATAGGGTGATACCACCCATAATTTCCGCCAGCGCAGGTTGGATCACTTGCGCGATAGCTTGTTTGACCATTAAAGCGTAAGCGAGGTTATTGATGTCTTCGGAAGTACAAGCAAAATGGATAAACCCTACTATAGCTTTTAGGCTGTCATTTTGTTCAAATTTATCTCGTAAGTAATACTCAATCGCTTTGACATCGTGATTGGTTTCTTTTTCGTAAACTTTGATTTTTTCTGCTTCAGTTTCATTAAAACCAGTAAGCAGGCCATCTAAGAATTCCTTAGCTTCTTTGGTTAATTTAGGGACTTCCGGAATGCCTTCATTAGCAGCCAAGGACTCTAGCCAACGCACTTCAACCATTAATCGGTAATAAGTTAAGGCAAATTCACTAAAATATGGACTTAAAGCTCGAGTTTTATGAAGATAACGCCCGTCTATAGGAGAAATTGCATTTAGTGCTGAAAGTGTCATAGGTCGCTTGCCTCAATGATATAGCTGTATCAAAGCGTATATGATATTAGATGCGAGGGCAGATGTGAATGAAAACGGTGGGAATTTTGTGGATTTTAGCCTTATGGCATTGCGGCGAACACAGGGATCCATTTTGCTACATGCGGGTTTTCGTGAACGTGCTCGGTTTTTATATTGTGCAATATTCAAAGACGGGCACGGGCATGGGCACGCTCACGGGCACGAAAAAAATCGTAGTTGTTGGTTCGTGACTCAATAAATTCCTTGTCATTCCCGAGAAGGCGGTAATGACAAGGATAGTGCGTCAGGGACAAGTTTATTCCACGGTAGATTTGAAGAGATTACTCACATTACCAGAAAGGTGTTGGTAAACGTTAAGGGCCAGGGTTTCATAAAGATCATCGAAATTAAAATTCTCTAATGGAATCACCCGAACTGCAGATTCGTTAATACTACGGAAATAAATAGTTTTACTAGGACCATCAAAGACTACACTGAGCTGTGTTGGAGTAACGGTTCCTGGAGCTTGAGCTACATCACTTAAGCCATTAAACGCATAAGCAACATGCTCTTCCTTAGATACAAAACGTGGCAATCTTTTTAAATAATGAGCAGCTCTAATAAAGCGAGAGATGGAATCATAACCACCTGGAATAGCCAAGTTACCACCAAAATCCTTGTATTCATTGATTTGTGAGGTAGCAACACCATATTCAGTATTAGTCAGTGCTAAATGAGTTAATTGTTCTTGTTGATGTACTACTACTTTGCCATCTAAATACTCTATGACAGCAGATTTACCCTCAGCATCGTTAACGACCAAATGATAATTTAAGCTCACGCCACGAGCAGTTCCTGCTTGTAATTGATAATTTTCCAAGTCATCGACTACTTCTTGTACATTTTGATAGTTATCTAAAACATAACGTACCCACTCAGACGTATTAAGCACGGGGATACCATATAAAACGGGGTAGGTAGAGGATTTTAGTAATAAAACAGACGCGACTAGTCCTTTTTCATTCATGCCGTTTACGGCTAATCCTGGTTTGAAACGATTACCACTGTGAAATATGACGCTGCCGTAACGACTTTTCCAAATAAGCGGATGGTATAAGTGACTGTCTACAGAAGAAATCATTAATGTATCTCGGGGATGTACTACCACAGTACCTTCTCGATATTTCCAATCAACATTTGCTGCCACGGTATTCGGTGTGTTTTTGCTAAAAATAAGAGTCGAACTGGCTTCGCTACTCATGGTAAAAGTATTTAAAGAGAAAATTAAGGTAAATAAAGCGGTACGTTTCAACATAATTACTTCCTTGTATTTGTTTAAATGTGGAATGGAAAATTCCCCTCCATTCCTCCCCGAGAGAAGCAAAGTGATATTGCATTTATAATGCCAAGATCTATCCCTGCAGGATCTCATTCCCAACAGGGAACAATTTCAGTAGAATGACTAGCATTTGATGGAATGGGGTGGTGAGCGTGGGCAACAAACATACAATTAATTTAGCAAATCTAGGCATGAAAGACCTGGAACAAGTAGGTGGTAAAAATTCTTCCTTAGGGGAAATGATTAGCCATTTATCGTCCGTAGGTGTGGCAGTTCCCGGCGGCTTTGCTACCACCGCAGATTCCTTTAGAGAGTTTTTAGCCCAAGATAATTTAGATAAAAAAATCTATGAAAAACTAGCTAAACTAGACGTCGAAGATGTTCAACAACTGGCCATTGTCGGCAAAGAAATTCGTTCTTTAATTATCAAGACGCCCTTCACGGCAGATTTTGCCGCTGCCGTTTGTAGCGCTTATGAAGAGCTTGCAGAGGCCATTGGCCATGATGAATTTAGTGTGGCAGTTCGCTCATCGGCAACTGCCGAAGATTTGCCGGATGCCTCTTTTGCCGGTCAACAAGAAACCTTCTTAAATGTGAAAGGTAAGGATGCGGTTTTAGATTGCATCAAGGAAGTGTTTGCCTCCCTGTTTAATGATCGCGCTATTGCCTATCGCGTTCATCATGAATTTGCCCATCACGATGTCGCCTTATCAGCAGGAATTCAGCAAATGATTCGCAGTGATATGGCAG
>SCSO01000074.1 GCA_004297865.1 Legionella sp. | reverse complement strand
GAAAGGATTTCGGGTCAGATACGATTGATTTTCCGGTTCACGAATGCGTAAACTATAGCCCCGCGGTAAATTGGATAAAATAATGTCACGATTACATCAAGCTGTTGCCTGTGGAGATATTGAAAAAGTAAAAGAATGTTTAGCCCAGAGCGACGACATCAATGAAATGTCTTCAACAATATCATCTCGTGGTAGAAAGAAGCCTAAACTTGGTGAAATGACACCCCTGCATTTAGCAGCTTATTATGGCCATACTCAGATCGCTGAGCTTTTAGTTCAGCGTGGTGCTAAGCTGAATCTACAAGACTCCAAGGGTAAAACCGCGATGGAGTTAGCCATTTTTCATCATAATTTAGGGCTTGCAAAATTATTAAAACAACACGGAGCAATTGATAAAAATAATGCATTTGACAACGCATTAGCTTCTCGTAAAGTCGCCGAAGAAGTGTATTTTGCTACCCGATTTAATAAGCCCGATGTTATTAGAGAAATTTATGCTGAAGGGCTTTTAACCAAAGAAATTGGAGAAAATGCGCTTATAAGAGCTGCAAGATATAATTCGCTTTCAATTAGTGAAGTATTAGTTGTTGAATGTGGTATGTCAGTAAATGCCCTGCAACTAGGATGGATTGAGGATGATCATAAAACACTAAAAACTCCATTGGGTGTCGCAGCAGAATACGGTCATACTGATACAGTAGAGTTTTTGTTAGCGCATGGTGCAGAGGTTGATAAAATGACGCACATCAACCCTACTGAGAGTGAAGATGGAACAGATACAGAAAGTAGTCCAACACAACTTCCCGAATTAAACGGTAGAAACATACCATTGATTCGAGATTTGGCGAGATCTAAAGGCTGTACACCTCTTTTTCTAGCGTTGCAACATGAAGAATCTCCCAGATCATCATACCCCTTAGAAAAAATTGTATATCCTCACATAATTCACTATCAAAGAAAGCCAGTAAATACCCGATTGATTGAGGTCTTACTGACACATCGTGCAAATTTTAAAAAAATAAATGATGCTGGGTTTATTTGTCTAGCGCTCTCTGGTTTTGCAGAAGAATTAGAGATTTTACTTCGACATGGCTTAGATCCCAACTTAGTAGTGAATGGAATAAAATTCATTGATATCTGTCTGAAATATAGTAATCGTCATCATATGGCGGTCCCCTTTGTAGCACATGGTGCTGATATATCATCAATTGATGAACAAGGGCAAAGCTATCTCCACAAAAGCTGTAATCTTGAACTCAGTAAAGCTCTTGTGGGAAGAGGTGTTGTTATAGAACTAACCGATAATTGCGGAAGAACAGCTATTGAAGGTGCAGCTACAGGCATTGCAGAATTTTTAGCTAGGTCTGGAGCTTCTATTGAAAGGCTTGATTCTTCCCATAGTTACGTTTTTTCTTCGCCATTACTTATACAAATGCTCCTCAAAAAAAACTTGGTGAATTTTACTGTTCATGATGCCCAGGGATTTACCTTATTGGGAAGATTAGTGACCGGGAAGTATTTTGAAACGATGAAAGTGATAATGAATTCGGGTGTTAGTTTTGATATTAACCAAGTTGCATATGTTAGAGAAAAAACAGTCCTACATCTTGCCTTTGAAAAATGCGTTCTTGATTTTCTTGATCCGCACCCAACTCACGATAATCTCTATACCCAAATGATTGACTTACTTATATCTCATGGAGCCAAGCCTTTAAAAGACAGAGAGGGAAAGACGCCTTTAATGGGTTGGGTTGGTCATTTAAATGATGGAACTTTTAACCCAGAACTTGTAAGAAAATTTTGCAGCTTTGAAGCCAATTACTATGGCGTTTCTCCAGAGGTATATGAACGTGAGCTAATGATTCTAGATAAAACAGGGTTTTATCCTAAAATAAAGCAAGATAGTGATGAAAGCTCTTATTCTTATGAAGACGACAACTTTGCTAGTTTTTTTGCCCTCAACAAAAATCGAGGCTCGACTCCAACCAAAACTCCGCTGGACATTTTTTGGGAAAAAATAGAGCATGCCAAAGTAAGTCAAATCAAAAACGAAGGACCGACGATTTAATGATAGGATCAAGATTCATATTCGGATAATGAAGTAGTGTTCCTGCATTAGCGCAGCGTAATGCAGGAAAAATCCCACTCCAATCAATAGACCCCCCATTGATTTAATGATTCCTTAAGCTAAACAATGTAAAATAGAACAAATTTTAATCATTATTCTGTGTATTGGGTAGTTAAATGCTTGAAAAATCAGATAACAAAGTTAATGACCAAGAGAGAAAAAAAGCTGAATATACTGTTCGTGTTAGGGATTATCTTACCCAAGTAATGCAATATCGTGATTGTTTGACGAGGTATCCAAAAGCTCCTGAGCCAAATACAAAACTCTATGCCGCAAATATGGAATTTATTGTCTATTGCAATGATGGCAGCGAGGTAATCCCAGAGCAATTATGTGAGGCCTATCAAGTCATAATGACCTATCGTTTTCCGATGCGTTTGAATCCTCTGAATGCGCCCAAGATTGAGGCTTTACCAGCCGAAGAAAAGGCATTGTTGTATCGTGATGAAGCGGAATTTATTTTAATGAAAATACGCAACATTAATCCCGCTTTTTGCATCAATACCATACCAAAATCGCTTTATCAGTTGTTGTTTTTTATTGCGAGTGAAACAGAAAGGCAGGCCGCTTTTAAAAAGAATCAGTCTTTCTTTACTACACCAAATAGAGATAATTATGTGTCCATTGAAAACACTCCTAATGATGACGATAATAATTCAGTAACCAATATTAATCGTCCTGTATTTGGATTTGGTTTCCATGCAAAGAAGGCGTTCACTAATCCTAATGACACCGATAATTATTTTCAACATTGTATAACCTATTTGGGCTGTCACATTGTGACTCAAGAATGGTACAACACTAATATGTTTATATTAGAGCTTTTGGTTAAGCGGGGGTTATTAGGAGTTGATTTCAGCCCTAACCAGTTGAGAGGTCTTTCAAACTGGGCTTATGATTTTATAGCAAACAATACTCTACTCAACAGGCATCGGGCATCATTCATGAGTACCGTGGGATCTCGTTGTGATTTATTTAACCATGAAGAGAAAAGAAACTATCTGCAGGATTTAGCCAACACCCTTATTTTGCGTGAATGGAATTTACGCAAAATAAGGGTGTTGGCTAAATCCTGCAGATAGTTTCTTTTCTCTTCATGGTTAAATAAATCA
>SCSO01000073.1 GCA_004297865.1 Legionella sp. | reverse complement strand
TTTAAGTTCTTGTGCAATGATGGTCGCAGCGGCTAACATGTCTTGAGTCATTTACATCCCCGTAAAACTTTAAAAATAAACTGCATTATTATATACCCAAGATTGTCCTATTACGATACAAAATTGGCTAAATTACTGATCCTTGTTGCAAAGGTCTGGTCCTATTCCACAGTGACTGACTTCGCAAGATTTCGTGGCTGATCCACATCGGTACCTTTTGCTACAGCGACATGATAAGCCAATAATTGCAATGGAATAGTGTACAATATTGGAGCCACCCAAGTACCGCAAGCAGGTACTTTGATTAAACGAGCCCCATTCGCTTTCCAAGATTGAGAATCATCCACAAAAACAAATAATTGTCCGCCACGCGCACTGACTTCATGTAAGTTGGATTTTAATTTATCCAAAAGCTCATCATTAGGAGCCACAGCCACTATAGGCATTTCACTATCGACTAAAGCTAAGGGTCCGTGTTTCAATTCACCTGCTGGATAAGCTTCAGCATGAATATAAGAAATCTCTTTTAGTTTCAAGGCACCTTCTAAAGCCACAGGATACTGCACTCCTCGACCTAAAAACAGAGCGTGTGCTTTATTAACAAATAAGGCTGCAAGCTCTTCAATTTCATCGCTCATCTTTAAAGCTCTTTCACAACAAGCAGGTAACTCTTGCAATTGCTTTAATACAATTTGCGAACGCTCATCAGGACAAAGTGCTGCAGCTAACATTAAAAAGGCTGCAAGCTGAGTAGTAAAGGCTTTAGTAGAGGCCACTCCAATTTCTATTCCAGCGCGGGTTAAGAAGGTGCAATCCGCTTCGCGCACTAAAGTGCTGGTAGCCACATTACAGATGGCTAAGCTCGCCAAATAATGTAACTCTTTGGCTTTATATAAAGCGGCTAAAGTATCTGCCGTCTCGCCAGACTGAGAAATAGTAATAAATAAGGTGTTTTCTGGGACCACCACATCGCGATAACGATATTCACTGGCTATTTCCACTTGCGTGGGTATACCCGCTAAGGATTCTAACCAATATTTCGCAATCAATCCCGCATGATAACTAGTACCACAAGCAACAATGTGGATCTGTTTTACTAAAGGAAATACATGAGAAGCGCGCTCACCGAAGCTTGCTTTAAGCACTTCGGCACTATTAATGCGCCCTTCCAGCGTATCGGTTAATACTTTAGATTGTTCGAAAATTTCTTTTAGCATAAAGTGGCGGTAAGGCCCTTTATTGGCAATTTCTAAGTCCGAATTTAATTGATTCGTAGGTCTTTGAACCTGGGCACCCTCAGTATTGTAAATTAAAACTTCACGAGCACTAATGCTGGCGCTATCGCCTTCTTGCAAATAAATCACACTTTGGGCAAAGGAACGCAAAGCCAATTGGTCCGACGCAATAAAATTCTCACCTATCCCCAAACCAACCACTAGAGGACTACCTTTACGTACAGCGACTAATTCTGTGGGTCTTTGTTGATGGATAACCCCTAAGGCAAAAGCGCCATGCATTTCTGCAGCGGCAGCCTGGACAGCCATAAGTAAATTTTCGCTTTTTATATAATAGGAATGAATGAGGTGGGCCGCTACTTCGGTATCCGTTTCGGAAGTAAATTGATAGCCTTGCTCCAGCAAATGCTGGCGTAAACGTTCATAGTTCTCAATAATACCATTGTGCACTACTGCAATTTCGCCATGAGATAAATGAGGGTGAGCATTTTCTTCACAGGGTTTTCCATGAGTAGCCCAACGAGTATGCGCTATCCCAATATTGCCGGCAATTGATGTTTCTTGCATCGCATCGGCCAAATTTTGTACTTTGCCCTGAATTCTAACGCGTTTAAGGTGAGAGCCTGCATCAATGACTGCAATTCCTGCTGAATCATATCCGCGGTACTCTAAGCGGCGCAAGCCTTCTAGTAGCACCATGCTTACATCCCTTTCTGATACTGCTCCTATAATCCCACACATAATCCGCTCCTCATTTAAGCGTCTTTTTTAGATAAATTGGTTTTTTTAAAAGCACAAAGCCAACTTATGGAGTGACAAAAGCAGGAATTATGCCATAAACCTGAATAAATCACTAACAGAGGTTTATCGTAGTGTAATCCACATAAAAAAGCCCTGTTGGAGCTAAAAAAGCCACAACAGGGCTAAAACCTTTGACTTAACTTAAATCAGGTAATTCACAATTCACTTCGTAACCATGAGCCTGCATGGCATTGCAAACATCCAAAGCCAGATACCGATGCGCACGAGTACTTGGATGCACTTCATCCCAGAATAAATAACTATCAGGATTATCGCACATTTCGTAATTCTTATCCCCAGCTAAAAAGTGTTTGTCCTTGTAATGAATTACTTGCAAGTAATGCAGAACAAAGTTATTTGCAAAAGGTGAATTAGCAAAAGCGCCAAACATAGGGTATTTCACATCAATACAAGCATCCTTAATATTAGTGAAGCCATATTTTTCGGGATTAGCCAAGGTAGCCGTTAAAGATTTAGCTGTATTGATATATAGGAAATCAACCTTAGGATACAGCTTTTTCCATTCGACCATTCGCTTTTCTAGACGTTCATTATGCTTATTCGCTGCAGCATTCATCACGTCTCTATCGGTAGTTTTCACAAAACGAGGTAATTCTCCCAATTCAGGAATACCCATAATCACCAGGTGAGTAGCGCCTGCTTGTACTAACTTTACAACTGAAGCAGCCAAATTATCTAACACATTATCCACATACACACTCATGACAGCAGGGTTGTAATTATCTTCAAAAACCAGAATATTCAGATAATCATTAAATCCAGAGTACACAAAATACACCGCTTCATTATCGAGGCGTTGATGCTCAAGAAAGTAAGCTTGTAAGGTCAAACCTAAGCTAGGAGGTACTAATTTGCCTACGATTAAGGTTTTGATTGTTCCTAGCGGGTGACGTATAAGATTCCATACAGTCAATTGATGATCATAGGTAGCCGCCCAACTGCCGCCAAACGCCTTATTGGTGTAAGCCTCATTATCACTTTTTTTAATGGAAAACATCTTTGCAAGGTACTCATTCCAAACACGTCCATTGGAAAAATGCGATTTCCAATAGGGCTGCCCTGGAAGAATAGGAACTAAGCGAACGCGACTGACTAAGTTAGCTATATAGGGTGCTAATTCATAATCAAAGAAATTAGTTACTATACTGATGCCCTTGTCTAAAACCATTTGCGGCACGTAATAATCGTTAGCAAAATCAATCATTTTGTTTAAGACAAACTGCTTAAAAGGAGCCACTAAAAAGGCGGGGCTTTCTTCTTGACGTAAACTTTTTAGCAAATGCGTGGTATTACCATTATCTGATAGGCTATCACCAAAAATAACTATGGATTTTACGGGGATTGCAGCATTTGTGAATAAAGGGAAACAGAGTAACAGAAGAGAAAACCAACGACACATCCTGCGGTGAGAAAACATATAACCTCCTTGAAAAGCTGAATCTAACATCCAAGATCGTCTAGCTTGATCCCAAGGGTACGATCGAGATCAAATTCTTGTCAATCCATTGTTAGGTAATTGCACAATTATTTAGTGCATTTAATTCATTCCTATTGATTAAATAGTGAGTAAATGGTAATTTTTAGCAAATTTTTTTGCTTAGAATTTTTAGGTTAACGATGAAAAGTATAGTCATTGCATCATTTTATAAATTTATCCCGCTTCCTGAGTTTGAAGGCATGCGCGAACCTATATTAGAAAAAATGCGTGAAATCGAGATCCTGGGGACTATTTTACTAGCTTATGAAGGAGTAAACGGTAGTTTCGCGGGTACTCGTGAACAAATGGAGCAATTTTATAACTATTTACATAGTTTTACTCCATTTGCGGATTTACGCTTCAAAGAAACCTTTGATGACAATAATCCTTTTGAAAAAGCTAAGGTCAAATTACGAAAAGAAATTGTGACCATGGGTGTGGCTGATGTGAATCCAGATGCCCACGATGACACGCACTTGACCCCAGAACAATGGCATGAATTTATTCAGGATCCAGATGTCATCTTGTTAGATACTCGTAATGATTACGAATACGAACTCGGTACTTTCAAAAATGCTATTAATCCTGACATTGAGAATTTTCGGGAATTTCCAGAGTATGTGGAAAAGCATTTAAGCGATAAGAAAGATAAAAAAATCGCGATGTTTTGTACTGGTGGGATTCGTTGCGAAAAAACTGCCGCTTATATGCGCTCCCAAGGTTTTCAACAGGTGTTTCAATTACAAGATGGGATATTAAACTACATCGAACAAATTCCCCCAAGTGATTCTATTTGGGAAGGCAGTTGCTTTGTATTTGATGATCGTGTGGCGGTGGATCAACAATTAAATCGTGTTTATCCGCAATTGCCTCAAGATTATAAAGACGAACGTTATCCCAAAGACTAACTTTACCTACGTGGGATATTTATTAATGCAATACATCAGGGTGTCCCATGGCAACCAAAAAACAATATGATCCCAGCATCGCTCTAAATAAAAAAGCGGGTTTTGATTATTTCATAGAAGAACAATATGAAGCCGGCATGGTTCTTAGAGGTTGGGAAATCAAAAGTTTGCGTGCCGGCAAAGTCAATCTTTCTGACGCCCATGTGATTATTAAATATGGCGAAGCTTTTTTATTAGGTGCGCAAATTCAACCCTTACCCACGGCATCGACGCATGAAATCCCCGATCCTATCCGCACCCGCAAACTGTTGCTGAATAGAAAGGAACTCAATCATCTAATCGGTAGCGTGGAGCGTCAAGGGTATACCATCGTGCCACTGTCCCTCTATTGGAAAAATAATAAAGTGAAAATAAAAATTGCTTTAGCCAAAGGGAAAAAGGAACATGATAAACGAGACACCATTAAAGATCGTGAATGGCAACGGGATCGCGCTCGTATCATAAAAAACAAGTAAGGGAAAATCATATGAATATCGGAGAAGTTGTACCTAATTTCGCTTTCCAGGCAACCAGTAATGTACATGGTCATCTCAAAGATTTTCAAGGTAAAACGGTTATCCTTTATTTTTATCCCAAGGATGCCACCCCAGGATGCACCACTGAAGGTCAAGATTTTCGCGATGCTTATCCACGCTTCCAAGCGTTGAATGCCGTAATCTTCGGCATCTCTCGTGACAGTATTAAATCGCATGAAAATTTCAAAGCGAAACAACAATTTCCTTTTGAACTCATTTCTGATCAAGATGAAACTTTATGCCAACTCTTCAATGTCATTAAAATGAAAAACATGTATGGCAAACAAGTACTGGGAATTGAACGCAGTACATTCATCATTAATGGCAAAGGAATTTTAACCCGCGAATGGCGGAAAGTGTCAGTAAAAGGACACGTTGAAGAAGTCTTGCTGGCCTTGTCTTAAAAGAGTAAGACCCCGTTTTTTTATTTGCATTTAATTCTTGACTGTAGCCCCTATACCTCAGCACAATGATTGTAGGCCTCCGTGATTATTTGATGAGGCAAGGGATTAAGCTTACACCATGCGCATATGGGTGACTTGATTTATAAGACCTGCTATTAAGCTGACAGGGTGAACCTATGGATAATAACAATACTGGACGTAAGTTGTTCGTGCTTGATACCAATATTTTAATGCACGACCCCACTGCCATTTATCATTTTGAAGAGCATGATATTTACTTACCCATGGTGGTATTGGAAGAATTAGACAGCCACAAAACCGGAACTTCTGAATTAGCCCGCAACGTTCGTCAGACCAACCGCATGTTAGTTGAGTTAATGAGCAATGCGCCTCATGAGCAAATTGTTTCCGGATTACCCATTCCAAGTTTTGCTAGTGCAAAAAATGGCAATAGCAGTGGTAAATTATTTTTTCAAACGGACGAGTTTGATCAAGTTGTTCCAACAACCTTACCCGGACATAAAGTCGATAATACGATTTTAGCGACTGCTTTAGGTTTACAAAAAAAATATGCGGGTGAAAAACAAGTTATTATTATTTCTAAAGATATTAACCTTCGTATTAAAGCAGGCATACTTGGGATCACTGCAGAAGATTATTACAATGACCAAGTCTTAGACGACGTTACCTTATTACATAGTGGTTTGCATATACTCGAAAACGACTTCTGGGATACTCACGCTAAGGACATGGATTCTTGGCAGGAAAGTGGCCGCACCTATTACAAAGTCACCGGTCCTTTAGTGGGCCAATGGAATCCTAATGATTGTTTAAGTACTCAAGACAATGAATTTCAAGCCATAGTAAAAACCTTAGAAGGCAAAACTGCGGTAGTGCAATTAGTGCGAGATTACACCCAATCCAAAAATTCCGTATGGGGAATTACAGCACGTAACCGTGAGCAAAATTTTTCTTTAAATCTGTTGCTAGATCCTGATATTGATTTTGTTACGTTGCAAGGTTCTGCAGGTACGGGTAAAACTTTATTAACTATTGCTGCCGGATTGACACAAGTTTTAGATCAAAATCGCTACAATGAAATTCTCATGACTCGCGTTACTATTCCGGTA
>SCSO01000072.1 GCA_004297865.1 Legionella sp. | reverse complement strand
CTCTTTGAAGCAAACGGTGATTTAAATACTTTAGTGGATTTCCGTTATACCCGACATTACAAGGCCGAAAGTGGCCAGCAAGGTATGGGTGGCAATTGTACGGGTAAAAAGGGCGAAGATTTAATCATCAAAGTGCCCGTAGGCACCTTGATTTATGATGTAGATACTGGCGAACTCTTAGGTGATATCAATAAACCTGGTGAGCCGGTTTTAATTGCCCAGGGCGGTTTTCATGGTTTGGGAAACACGCGCTACAAAAGTAGTGTCAACCGTTCCCCTCGCCAGTCGACTCCTGGTAGTTTAGGACAATCCCGTCATTTGCGATTGGAGCTTCGTGTTTTAGCCGATGTCGGTTTACTGGGCTTACCCAATGCCGGGAAATCAACCTTAATTCGTGCAGTTTCCAGTTCTAAAGCCAAAGTCGCAGATTATCCATTTACTACCTTACATCCTGGTTTAGGTGTGGTGAGTGTCTCTTCGCATAAAAGCTTTGTAATGGCCGATATTCCTGGACTTATTGAAGGCGCTGCGCAAGGCGCAGGCTTAGGGCATCGCTTTTTAAAACACCTATCACGAACTTGTGTATTACTGCATGTGATAGACATAGCCCCTTTAGATGATTCTGATCCAGTGGTCTCTGCTAAAGCGATTATCAATGAATTAAAAGAATACAATCCCGATCTTCTAGATAAACCTCGTTGGCTAGTTTTAAATAAAATAGACATGCTTCCCGATGAAGCAAGTCGACAAGAGCGTATTGATGCTATTATTAACGGCTTGCAATGGAAAGACAAATTCTTCGCGATTTCTGCTATTAGTGGTCAAGGAACCCAGCAACTCTGCTACTCATTGATGCAATTGATTGATGAGATGAAAGAGTCTGAAGCTTAACCATTCTGCAGCATAATACAGAACCAAGGGACTGCGGTAAGGAATTTCATGCGTCTCACCGCCTTCCTGTTCCTGATTACTGTAATGCACCATCAATTGGCTAAAACCCGTGATAGGTTGCTGCTGCCAATATTCCGATAAACCACTGAGATGGAAAGACAGCCGGGTTTTTTCCAGTCCATGAAAGTTGATCAGATCCTGCAATCCCGGTTTAACAATTAGGGATTGTAATAAACCTTGAGTTGCCTCATCAATAATGGTGATGGGCTCCTGTAATTGCAGAATCAATTCTTGTAGCGCTTGCGACGCCTTTTGATCGCCGCTGGTGATGCAATGGGGTTCAATGATTGGATCCACAATGGCTTTCACCTGATGGACTAAATCGTCCCGGCAACGCACTTTAAATTCAATGTAGGGCGTATCCAAGCGATAACCTGTCTGACAATCTATGGTTGCTAAAGCATCTTCCAAAATCTGAGCAATTTCACTTTCCGCAACTCCAAAAACGCGCCACTTCAGGATTTTTTTGCTGCTATGTGCCGTGTCTTGTAAACGTGGTAGCACATAATCATTAAACATAGGTAAACATTCACGAGGAGGCCCAGGCAAAAGGAAGAAGCGCTTATCTTGCCAGGGAAAATAGCAACCTACGGCCGAACCATTTGGATTGGGCAATATTTGAGCAGATGCAGGAAAAAGACATTGCTGCAAATTGCCTTGATTCATGGAGACCTTGGCGGCTTCAAGACGGTTTTTAATATGAGTTAAAGCCTCTGCATGTTCAACTAAAGGTTGATTAACAAACTGGGCTAAGGCAAAACGAGTCAAATCATCTGTAGTTGGGCCTAAACCACCAATAAGAATAATGATGTCATGTTCCTCGCTTAGAAATTGCAAAGAACGAACGATGTCTATTTCTTTATCACTACAGGAAAGATGAAATCCCAAGGGTAGACCTTCAGAACTAAG
>SCSO01000071.1 GCA_004297865.1 Legionella sp. | reverse complement strand
TACCGCATCTATTTTATTCTTTTCAATGGCTATTTGAAGACATGAAGTTAAATCGGGATTCACCTGGCGTTTGCTTTTATATAATAAATCCATCATGGGGACATTACCTCGTGCACAGGCATCCTCCATATAAACTACCCAATTATTTAAATTAGCCCCTCGAGAAATTAATTTTTGAGCTGAAGCGAATTGATCATAAAGAACGGCGAAGCCTAAAGCGGTATTTTCTTTCCACGTCTGCTGTAGATTATGACCATCATAGATTCTAGTTTCAGCATTAATGTTGGCGCCCGAATCGAGCAATAAATCAATTATATCCGGATGTCCTGCTGCAGCGGCTCTGTGCAAGGGCATAATTTCCAAATGAAAACCATCATAAACCCCTTCAATAGTTGTAGACATTAATTTACCGCAGGCCGGCTTATTAACATTCGCACCCGCGGCAATTAAACAACGAGAAGCACTTAACTTGCCTGCAAGGGCTGCGACGTGCAAAGGAGTGCTCATATCATATTCTGTAAGTGGGAGATTCATGAATTGTTTGCAAAACTCCGATTTCTTCTCTCTTGCAAAATATGGCGCGAGATTTACATCAGCTCCGTAGCGCAATAAGAGTTTAATCGCTTCTAGATCATCATTTAAAGAGGCAATATGCAGGGCGGAGAATTTGTTAAGTTGTTCTGGTTTGTCAGCACAATGCATGAGTATGGCTCTAGAGCAGGCATAAAATTGCCTTTCCAGCGCTTTGCCATAGGGGGACAATTGGTTAACTTGAGCGCGATGATTGAGCAGTAATTCCATTATTTGATATTGTCTACCCTCTGTAGCAGCGCAAAGAGGTGAAATATCCGTAGGATCCATCCCCGCATTTAATTGTGCGGTAAGCGTTTTATAATTATTTTCAGCGATTAAATCATATAAAATGGACCGCGGATTAACTTCAACACCCGCATTCAATAATTGTTCTACTTTTTGCAAATCGCCTAATTTTACAGCCGTATCTAATGGGGTGTCACCTGGGGGAAATTTTGCAACGGTTAAGAGGCGCTTTCTTTTTCTCATAATGATTCTCTATAATTCGATTTAATTCCATTTAAACCTGTGAATGAGAATATTATCATTCAGATTATATTGCAATTAGAGCCCCATTGATTTTTGACTCGTTTGAAAAAAAAGTTTGCATTTGGTTTGTAAAATATGCTAAGTTGTTTTTGTACATTATTTATACCCAATGAGCACACGAATGTTTAACGAGCAGTTTTTTACAGACTTACCTTCAGTAGCTTTTTCTACAAAGTCTGTCCGCGCTCGTCTATCAATTATTAACACCACCGTATTCCTTACTGTGGTGTTATCTTTAATTTTCCTCTCCCAACCCCTGGCCAGGCTCACCCACTGATTTTCGCGCCCCCCAGGGGAACTGTTGCGAAAATCGAAAAATAGTTTGGTGTATTTGCCTATGCAAGCAGCGGGGGAGTGATGTATCGTTTTTTTAGACCTATTAGTAAGTTAAGTGATCATTGTAGATTGATAAGTACTGGGCATGCCGTTACCTTTGATGTTAAAGGTTCTATGGTAAAAGGTGAGCTTATTAAAATCATCTTACAAGATATGACTTGCTCTATAACGTTTTTGAATCAAGCGTTTACTGCTTTGCTGCGGAATAATCCAAATAATTTATTTATTATGACTATTGCTTCGAAGATGTTGCGAGGAGAACATGGCGCGTTCCCTTATCCTGGGCATAATTCAGCATTCATCACCGATGCACAAGGTTGTATTTCATCTTTTATAAGTAAACGACCTGATTTAACTCAGGCGGTCACAGTTAGAAAAAGGATGCCGGATGATCGTTTCCCCGACTCCTACTCACCAAAGATTAGGATTTACCCTGCACGATTTACAAGTTTTGCCGAGGAACAAGATTATTGGTTAAACATAGCGAAAAATCGCATGAATTTTCCTTTGTTTATACACCGCATACCCTTGGATAATGAATTAGGAATTGATGCCGCTACGTTTAATCGTAATGTCGAATACATATTAGATGTAGATCGTTATTATTCCTTGCATAGTACTGTTCATCCTATTTGGGATAGATGCATACCTGCAGAAAATTGTAACGACAGTGTTCAACGAGCTATATGGGGTCAAGAGAATTCCTTGGTGGGCAATATGTCGACACAAGAAGCGGTAAATACTATTGTAAAACGCTTTTTGAAAAATGAAGATGACTATAAGGAAAAAGCCAAAGAAATGGGATTGCTGGATTATACCGAAACCTCATCAATCATCATGGATTGGTACAAAGCTCAATTTACTTGTTAAAATCAATAGAGCCAAAAAATCAATGTGGTCTGACCCATTGATGCTATACTTCTAATTTAGTCCATTGGAGCTGGGTATGAATGAAATAATGCAACCTAAAAAAAGATTATATCGATCACGTAAAGATCGAGTTATTGCTGGTGTTTGTGGCGGATTAGCTGACTATTTTCACATGGATCCTACATGGATGCGCTTGTTATTCGTCGTTTTTTTCTTGCTAGGTGGGTCTGCTTTTATACTTTATGTCATTATGTGGATTATTGTACCTGTTGATCCTACTTGAAGGGTGAGATCAATGGGGTCAGACTCTGAGGGATAAAACAACCCTAGGCTAAACTCCATTGCTTTCGTCAGGGTTTCCCTCTGGGCACCTTCTCCCTTGAAGGGAGAAGGGAGATCTAGGGTACAAAAAATTTGTGAGGATACCTCAGGTTCAGACTCGATTGATTTATGATAAAATTACTTATCGTCCATTCCGCTAAAAAAACATGACATCTGAACAACTTCTCCAGATATTAAAAACTCGGTTTGAAAATAATATGCATCGGCATAAAAAACTTCAATGGCTTACTATACAAGCAAAGCTAGAAGCTCATCCCCAAAAACTTTGGTCCTTGGGAGAAATGGAAAAAACAGGTGGGGAACCGGATGTCATTGCTTATGACAAACACAAAGATGAATATATCTTTTGTGATTGTGCAATTGAAAGTCCTAAAGGACGCAGAAGTATTTGTTTCGATCGAGAGGCGCTTGAATCAAGGAAAGAATTTAAACCGCAAAATAATGCTTTGGATATGGCAGAGTCTATGGGTATTGAACTTTTAAGTGAGGAAGAATATCGAGAATTACAAAGTATGGGAAATTTCGATACCAAAACCTCAAGTTGGATAAAAACTCCTGCAGAGATTCGTGATCTTGGCGGAGCTCTATTCGCAGACCGTCGCTATAATCATGTTTTCATCTATCACAATGGGGCGCAATCCTATTATAGTGCTAGAGGGTTCAGAGGCCTGCTTAGGGTTTGAATCGTGCTCAGTAATAGAATAAATCTGTGCATAATGGGAGTATACTAAATGACATTTTATGAATTTTCCGAGGAAGATTTTACTGCGGTTGAATTTCATAATAATATCAATCCACGTTTACGCATTGAGCCAAAGTATTTCAACTTAGGTTTTAGTCCGGTTCCAAAAATTTATGGAAGAAGCGCTGTATTAAAGCAGTTGCTCGTTGCTTTAGATAACTTACCGGCAAATTATGGTTTTTTAATTTGGGATGTGTATAGACCTCGCGCCGTTCAAGGTGCTCTTTTTAATTGGATGCAAGAACAATTACGTTCTCAATACCCTCATTTATGTGATGAAGCGATTTGCGTAGAAGCAAAAAAATACATGTCACCTCCCGCTAAAATAGGAGATAGCTATTGTTCTCCCCATCTTAGTGGTGGAGCTATAGATCTTACTCTATTCCATATTCATGAGGGTAAAGAAGTGGATATGGGGACGATATTTGATGATTGTACCTATAAAGCGCATCGCCATTATTATGATTTAAAAAACGATTTATTACCTGAAGAAATAAGCATAAAACACTCCAGAGACTTGTTACGTACAGCCATGGAGCAAACGGGCTTTACCTCCTATGAATATGAGTGGTGGCATTATGATTTGGGGAATTTATTTTGGAGCGAAAGGGTACAAAAACCAGCAGTTTTTGGACCACTTTTTGGTGATCTGGAATGGCCTGAGGGTGAGATCCATTAGTAGGTTGGGTCTTGATCCAACCTACAATGTTTTTAAACGTACAGCAAATTCTTCTTCCGGTGTACCAGAAACCAAATGATGCCTACTAAAAAAGTAAAAATAGGCAATGAATATCGCATAAATAATTATCACACCAATGAGCGCATAAGGGTTAACTAAAAATCCTGCAATGAGCGCGATGCACGCTAATATTAAGGCAAGCCCTGAAGTAAAAATACCACCTGGGGTTCGATAAGTGCGTACTATTCCAGGTTCGTTAATACGTAAGGCAATATGGGCAGCCATCATGAAAATGTAGGAAAGGGTGGCGCCGAATACTGCGATCAAAATAAGTAAATCACCTTGGCCACTGAGTGACAAGGCAAAGCCAATCAAACCTGGAATACACAAAGCCAATACCGGCGCTTTTTGTTCATTTGTTAGAGACAATAATCGAGGTAAGTACCCTGCGCGCGACAAGGCAAATATTTGTCGAGAGTAGGCATAAATAATCGAAAAGAAACTCGCAATAAGTCCTGCAAGCCCCACGAAATTAACGAAACTTGTCATCCAAGTCCAATGACCATATGCTTGATTTAATGCGGTGACTAAAGGATTCGCCGAAGCCATCAAAATAATAGATCCTGCTCCGCCAGAGCCCGTGATAAGGATCAAAGCTGCAAATACGAATAATATGATCATGGCACCAATGAATCCACGAGGAATATCTTGTTGCGGATTTTTAGTTTCCTCAGCTGCTAGAGCAATGCCTTCAACCGCAAGGAAAAACCACATGGCATAAGGAATTGCCGCGCCTATACCCAGATAACCGAAAGGTAAAAAAGTACTAGCACCAGACGCATTAGTCATGGGGATATCAAATAAATTATGAATATTAAAATAGGGGAGCATAGCAACAATAAATACTATTAAAGCAATAATCGCTATAGTGGTAATTGCAAACATCAGTTTTAATGCTTCATTCACCCCATAAAGATGAATGCCAATAAAAATGCAGTAAGCACTAAGATAAATTAACCAACCGCCGACCCCAAACAATGATTCCCAATAAGCACCGATAAAGACTGCAATAGCAGCGGGTGCTATGGCATATTCAATCAATATTGCGGTACCGGTCAGAAATCCACCCCAAGGACCAAAAGCAACACGGGCAAAACCATAACCGCCACCTGCTGTCGGAATCATGGAAGATAATTCTGCTAGTGAAAAACAAAGGCATAAATAAAGAACGCCCATGAGCAAAAAGGCTAAAAACATTCCCCCCCAACCGCCATAGGCTAAACCAAAATTCCACCCGGCATAATCACCAGAGATAACATAAGAAACCCCAAGACCGACCAACAAAATCCATCCGGCTGCGCCTTTTTTTAGTTGACGTTTTTGAAAATAATCTTTATCTACGGATTCAGAATAAGTACCTGGAGTTCGAGCGCTGACTTTGGTTTCCATATCAATGTTACATCCTAAATATTTTTAAATAAAACTATTATCCCACACAAATTCCGAGGATTGTTTTATTTATTGATTAACGAGTGTAAAAAAATCATTACTGAAAGCTGAATCAACTAATCTGATTTAAAACTTTTTCTGGGTGTCTCATCAGTATTTTGCTCGTCTGCTTTTAAAAATCGTTTAAAGGATTGTAATTGGGTTTTTATATCAGAACTGCGGGACATGATTTTTTGCTCTTGCATACTTTTACCCAGCTCCAGAGCATCTTCAACCAGTGCTACAGTTTTACTACCCCAAATCATAATCCTTTTCGTATAAAGTGGATTACTTTTTTGAGTGTCTTCGAGCAACAGGAGGTTAGCTGCAGTTGGATTTCTTAAATAATTAAGCGTTGATTCTAATACATTCCTCTTGTGGTCTGAGATTTTCCCTGCTCTGGTCTCTAAAGATTGGATTTGTTTTTCAATATCTTTAATAAGCTTTATGTGTAACCTTTCTTCTTTTGTTTCACCTGATGTGATTTTAGCTCGTAAGCTAGGATTATTTTGTAAAGTGCGACTTTTTTCGGTCATAGCTTCCACGAAAATTTCTTCTGAATCATAGAATTTGAATTTAATATTTTTCGGTAACGCTTCTTTAAGTTGTTCTAAATAAGTATTTCCCTGGTTAGGTACTATCGTGTGTAGCAACATAGGGATTTCAGTGCAACTAAATAGCAAAGAAGTCGCGCCTGTTTTATTGACATGCATAACGCAAAAATCAATAAAAGCTTGACCGCAAGTCTGATCTTTGCCTGGCATTTTTTCATTTACTTTGCCAGCTTTTGCTTGATCAATAATTTTTTGCAAGTACACAGGCGCAGCAGTATCATCTATGTTTTCTCTAGGAAGTATTGGTTCCAATCCTCTAGCTTTTAATAATTTAGGATAAAGTTGAGCTTTGTCTGCCGCTTTCGTTCCCAAGATTAAGACTTTACCAGACGAATTCTGACGAATTCGCTCAGCTACAGTTTCTGTCATGTCATCTACCCGACCGTGCTTTTTAGATCCAAAAAAGAGACTACTATCAAATACCCATTTATTAGAGTGGCCAGTGTTGGTAAGAATATGTAATGAACTGCAGGGGATGTCTCTACGAACTTGCGCGTACAAATGGCGATAGTCTTTAAAATTGGCCTTTGCATGACTGAGATCTCGTGGTGGCGGCATTGAATACATCACTCCAGAAAAATTTTGCATTTTTTCCGCTATCGCGTGTCTATTGTCACCTAGTTCATGATGATCTGATTGAGACAAGTGAGTTACAAAATTAACCAAGGCAGTGGCATCTGATAGAGGCCCAGTTCCACCAGCCATTCCAATATCGACAGCAGTTTTATCGTTTTGACGATTGGATCCTTGAATTTTTAAACAAATAAAGGGTCTATCTTGTTCATCAGGAATTCTTACTGCAATCGCTTCTTGTAAGGCTTTATAATAATCCACATATTGGGGAGGAAAATTATCAAAAAAAGCAATTTTTTTTCTATTAGTATTAATGACTTGATCTATCACACTATTTACCCATTCTTCGGGGCTAATTGACCCGTTAGGAGAGGCCAGCTGAGTATAATGACTAGTAGAGAGCTTTTTTCTCATTAAGGAGACCAACCGTGGCTATATGCTTAAAGTATAGTCATTATTTGGTTTTTTTTGTTAACTGCTAAATAACTTACAACCAAGATGGGCTTTGTATAAACCTTTAATTTAGAAAAAAATTCCCATGAGATTTTCTTTAATGGCGATACTAACTAATTCTGATTTTGAACTGGCTTTAAAAACTTCTTTAATTTTATCCGTATGAAATTCAATAGTACGGAATGATAGATGCATTTTTTGCGCTATTTCTTTAGCATTTAAACCATGAAGTATATGCTTAAAAATGATTTGTTGTTTATCGGATAAACGATTTATAGTTTCAGTTCTAGGTGGGATAACCTTCTCGCAGGGGATAGAAAGCAAACGATAATATTCTAAACTTATTTTATCCATTTTATCAGAGATAATTTCTTGACTGTCGGGTTGTAGATTCTCCTCGGAAATAAACATGACAACTCCAGCAATCAGTAGGCAATCGCCGTTTATATCATTTAAATGAAAGGAGCGATCCTGGACCAGTTGCAGTTTATTATGAGGTAGTTTTATTTGATAAATGACCGTGTATTTGGGGTTGAGTAGACGCTTGTGTAGTTCATCAAAGCATTCTTCGTGAATAAATGAATTAACGTAATCTGCCATTTCTTCCGTGTTGCGATTTTTATACATGTCGCTTATTTCACGTTGCCAAACGGTTTTAAATGTAGATGAGACAAAAATTTCTTGGGAGAAATTTTTGTCCATAGCCCAGAGCAAACACTGTTCTTTTTCTGCCAGCAACTCAATTTCTGCGAGAAATCGGGTGGCTAATGGATGGGTAAACATTGACAGCTTCTCATTTTGTCTAATTTTGAACACTATATCTTATTATACACCAACTGAAATCTCAGTGAATTAGTATTCAATACTAGTGGCAGAGGGGGGGTAAAAAGGATAATTTATTAATAAAATTATAGGGTTACGAATTGAGGGAAATGATATGAATAAATTGGCTAATTCCATTGTAGCGCTTGCTTTGCTTTCTCCTTGTGCGTATAGCCTTAATCTAAATCCTTCAATTAACTCAACAATCGTTGTGAATGCCTGTAAATACAAACGAACCAATAGTATTTTTGATATGGCGTTGATTAATAGAGGTTATTTTGTAATGCAAAGGGGAGCTCGAGGGCCCTTTTTTTACACTCGTTACGGCCATTTCAAAATTAATGACAAGGATGAGGTAATAAATTTTGCTGGAGGACGATTGATGGGAAGTACTGAAGTCGAGCCATATCGTTTTAGACTTGAACCCATTAAGATACCCACAGATATGCTTAAGCCAAAAGCAACGAGTAAAGCCAATCTCACTTTGAATCTTTCCGCTTATACTCAGCCTAAGGAGAGTGTTCAAACCGCAATGAGTATATATGATACATTAGGACAACAACATGTTTTAACAACAATTTATACCAAAAGTACCTCATACGCATGGCAAGTTTCTATTGTAATAGATGATCAGGTAATTAGTGGCAGCGAAATAATATTTAACAAAGATGGATCTGCTAATTCAGAGTCCTCTGTGAAAAAGATATCTTGGACTTCGCCACAGGGTATACAAAATATAACCCTAGATCTTAGTGAATTAACTCAGTTTTTTTCGCCGTATGGACTAACTAAGTCTTCTCAAGATGGTTATTCTCTTGCAAACCTTTCTAATATTAATATCACAGCAGATGGCGAGATAATTTTACAATATTCAAATTATCAATCGGTAAAATTCGATAAACGTGTTGCTATAGCAACTTTTGAAGCCCCAGAAAAATTAACCGAAGTGATTGAGAATTTTTATATACCGAATGC
>SCSO01000070.1 GCA_004297865.1 Legionella sp. | reverse complement strand
TGATATGTGATAATCACTCCTACCAGGCTAGACACAATCACTATAGCTATACCTACAAACAACAGCGGAGGAATGGGTATTAAGGCCGCACCAATAATCGTAAAAATGCCATTAATACTTTGAGCTGCTTTCATTTTCCGTTTGCTTGCTACATCGCTGATTTGGGTTTGCAATTCTTTTTGTGCTGATTGACCATTTTGCAACAAAAAGTCTTTCATCCCTTGTGTACCTAAACAAGCCTCAATCGTGGGATGTTGATAGAGATCGCGCGCAAGGCCCTTATCAATTAACTCTTTTGCTTGCTGAAAAGATTCTAAAGCAACTTCGTCATTTTGACTGTAATGGGTTAATAATTGTTGTTTCAATGCAGCTTTTTCATTGTTATTTAATACGCAGTCTATACACCCTTCGGAAATTTCTTTTTCTCTGCTTTGAAGATCTACAAGCTGCTGACCTAGCTCTTTTTCTAAAGCTTTAAGATCGCGGTAGGGTTTAACGTAAGTGGCATAAATACCCGCAGCCATCACCACTGCCCCAATAATAGGACTATATGGAATAAAGAGTGCGGTAAGTACTATACTGGCTATAGCTACTGCAACCAGAGTTATTCTTTCGGCTCTATCAGACAGGCCTCGCGCAGACAGCGCGCCTTTACTCGCTTCAATCATTAACATAATAGCCATGACTGAAGCGCCTACTATAGGAACAGCCATCGCTATACCACTCAAGCCCGTTCCGGCACTAGCAGCAACATTTCCCCCTACAACACTTGCATGGGTAGCACTTATTCCTTCTTTGATCATTTTACCTACAGGTGGTGCAATCTCTCCAGTCACATAAGTCAAATGCTCGCCAGCTAGCTTAATTTTTTTTAGTTTTTTTATCGTATTGGATTCTTCCAATTGTGCTAGGCCTAAAAATTTTCGATCTTCTGCGCTGTAATTTGCACCTTTTTGAAATTTATCAATCACATGCTGCCTATGTTCGTTAGCAGTAGCTATCTTTTTTGGGGTTTCCCAAAAACTCCAACGATTCGACTTAAGCGATTTTGAATTTTCTTGGTGATTGGCATGCAAACTATGAATAATGGCGTTCATATTTTTAAAACGCTGATGCGTACTTTTTTTTGAGCTCCATTGCTCCAGGAAATTCAGATTCGTAGGATCGGCAGTCGCAAGTACCGCCTGTAAACAGCGTAATTCGCTTTTAATGTCGACAAGAAGATTGGCCTGCGGTTGTTGAGCAAGATCCATTGCCGATAAATGCTTGAGCATTTCCGTGATTTCTTGGACTCTTTTAGCTACCTGTGATTCTTTTATCCTGGGCATAGCAAGCACCCCTTTTGGATGCTAAATAGCACTCATTTAATTAATTATAGATAATTTTCAATTATATCTTTTAGATAAGAGTGATTTACTAGTGTAATCATATAGATATACTCGATACCCTGAAGCATTTAGGAGAATATCGAGTATTTTCATGAGGTTAATGAGTATTTTTAAATGCTCTCATTTTTTTGCCGATCATTTCTAATTCAGAATCTTCAAAGATTTTTTGTACTTGGGGGAATAACTCTTCCTCTTCTTCACTGGCATGATGTTCAACATCTTTTTGAAGTTTAAGTAATTCTTGTTCCCAATTGTCTGAATTTTTAATTTTACTTAAATGATCCATGAGTTTTTTAGCACTATATTCTTCAGAGATTAAGTGCTTTACTCGGTCATTTAAACGCTTATTAGCCTCGGCTCTTAAATACGGATACCAAACGGTTTGCTCCATTTCTTCATGGCGAATCAACTCGTCATGAATGGTTTCAAATATCCTACGTCTGGTTTCTTCACGATGGCTTGGATCATTAATATCAGCAAACATCGTTCTAAATTTATTATGTTCTTTAATTAAAAAATCAATCGCATTCATGATGCAACTCCTATTACCTAAAATGGGTCTACTTAAAAAGGCTAGACCCTAGAAAGCGCATTAGCAAATTATCCGAATTGATTTTTGTAGCTAGAATAAATTTGCTTTATCTAATTACTTAATAAAAACAATAAGTAACTCAGGTTGCAATGTTATTTTTAACTATTTAAAAAAAACTGAATGCCTAAAAATCCCACAGTTAAAATAATGGAAAAAATGGGGAACAGAATTGGCATAGAAAAAGTTCCCGGAGGCTTCTTTTCCGTTAGTTTTATTTTGATGAGAGCCGCGTGAATCATGAGAAACACACACAACATGACGCTACTGGTTAGTTTAGCCAAGGTCGTAATCGGTAGTGCATAGGCAAAAATCAAAATAATGAATAGAACTAATATCGTAGAATAGATAGGTGTTTGAGTGGTTTTATTCACCGTAGCAAAAAATTGTGGCGCATTTTGTTGTTTTGCCATCCCATAAATCAAGCGCGAAGCCATAATGATTTGGACCAATATTCCATTACTTATAGAGATTAATGCAATGATAGAAAATAACAGCGGTGATTGTCCTTGTTGTTTTATGATTTCCACGAGAGGCATACTGGTTTGCGCTAACACTTTGGCGGGAAAACTACCTACAATAACCCAGGCAACTAAGACATATAAGATAGTTGCAGAAATCACGGCCATAAAGATGGCTCGGGGCAAAGTTTTTTCTGCATTAATGGTTTCTTCTGCAGTATTAACCATGTCTTCAAAGCCAATATAAGCGTAAAAAGCAATAAATGCTCCCATGAAGATGCCATCATAAGATGTGGGTAAAGTCATATTAGCAAAATCAAGTGTGCTAAAAGTATCGCGCCCATAAAAAATAATGAGGAGCAATCCCCCTACCTCAATAA
>SCSO01000069.1 GCA_004297865.1 Legionella sp. | reverse complement strand
CTAAATTAAAGCGTTATTTTGATGATGAGTTCATCGGTACTCGTGATTTCTAATTCTTTTTAAATTGTAATTTAGTTTTTTTGTAGTATTTCTGCTTTAATTCAGGTAATTAGTGGTCTTTGGCTGGGCACTCTGCTACTATTGATAGCAGAGTCGGTCAGGCAATCGCTCTTTGTTTACAAAGGGAGGAAAGTCCGGGCTCCGCAGGGCAGGGTGCCAGGTAACGCCTGGGAGGTGTGAACCTACGGAAAGTGCCACAGAAAATATACCGCCCGCTTAGCGGGTAAGGGTGAAATGGTGCGGTAAGAGCGCACCGCGCGACTGGCAACAGTCGTGGCAGGGAAAACCCCACCCGGAGCAAGACCAAATAGGAATCCATTTGACTGCAAAGTCATAACGTGTGGCCCGCACGGGATTCGGGTAGGTCGCTTGAGGCATGCGGTGACGTATGTCCCAGATGAATGATTGTCCACGACAGAACCCGGCTTATCGACCGACTCCTTTTTTATCTCCCTAAAACAGTTGCTAAAGACGCTCTAGCTTGGCGTATAGAATTCGCCGAGCGCGTAAAGAATCCAATTCTTTCATTTTCGGGTTTAACTTCTTCGTCCATAAGTGGTTGTGCTAAATCTGCTGCAGGAGAAGGTAAAACTTGTAATTCTATATCACTTTCCTTCGCAGGTTGCCAAAACTGGGGACCAGGATAGGTAGGTTGCTTAGCTTCTTCCAGAGGAACTACAGTATCGACATCGCTGAGAATAGGTTCAATTTTAGCTTTGAGACTGGTAGCAAAATCATAATTTATTAATTTCCAGGCAAAGACTGCATTAATCACATTGGCAGAACCCAAAGCAATAATCCCACCCCACCAATAACTTTTTGAACCTAAATGAAATACTCTATCCAGAAGTGCTCCTGCACATAACATTAAAATAGGGCTTAAAAAGCGAAGGATAAAAGAGTAATTGTTTAACGATTTATGGTATGCGTCTTCAGAGTTCCGTACAGCGAAAATCATTCCAGAAGGGCTTGCAGAAAGAAACCGGAAAGTAAGTAAAATAAAGACTAAGTATAAATTACTTTTTGCTTCTGCCATAATTTCTGCTTTTGCATCAAAAATATAATCGATAAATGAGTCACTAAACCCTAATGCAAAAGAACCCAAGGTGATCGGAAAAATTATACTTAGCCAAGCAGAATGAAATAATAAACGACGTAGTGCAATGCGAACTGCTGCAGGATTATCTTTAAGAAGATTTTGTATTTGGCGTGTATAAAACTGGACCCTTTGCAGCATGGTTTGACTCATGGCATTTCCCAAGCCCATAATTGTTGAAGCTAAAGGCTGATAGGCTGCAAGGCTATCTTCACCATTAAGAAGAAGCAATTGATTGACTATAAGACTAACACCAAGCTCGGAGAGAAGTATTCCTGCAGGTTGTCTCCCTAGTTTATTAATTTTAAGTGCTTCATTCCATGCTTCTTTCCTACCTTCTTTCTTAAATAAATCAGTAAATAAAGTTTCCGTTGGAAACTTGTATTTTAAATAACCTAAGTAACTTAAAGAAAATGATGTGCATTGAATAAATTGGGCTAATAAGAGATAAAACATGGAGGTTGAAATATGTTGTAAACCATAATAGGAACCCAAAACCACGAGCCCAGAAAGAAAAAATAAAATCATCGCGGGATCAGGTGTACGATTGGAACCGTAAATGTATTCAGCGGTGAGCAGCATAAGGGATAAAGTGGCGAAAAAAGTACTGCTGGGTATATGCCATGATTGGGAATTATCTCTATTTAAAAGAGGAATAGCTAAAGCATAGGCTTGGTTGCAAAACCAAGTGCCTAGGAAGGGCACAATTCCGGAATAGATGGCTACACGATGCAATTGTCCGAGCTTAGGAATATTCTTTCCATCAATGGCATCTTTAATGGAGTTTCCTACGGGAGTCATTAACTCGCGCCAAGTATTAGCTACGAGAATGAAAACCCCTAAGTCTGTTGTTGCTAATAAGTTTGGAAGACCGCCGATTTTTCCATACATTATTTGTGTTTGTGAATAGAGAAATACTGTACCGCCTCGTCCGAGACCGAATTTAGTAAAGGATTTAGCAAGTTCAATAATAATATGCTTATGCTCGGTTAACTCTTGCGGATCTTTTTCAGGTGGTGTAGTGATTACGGGCGGCATGACAACCTCCTTCATGGGATGCTGCTTTATAACATAGTGCTCTTTAATTTTACATGTTTATTTAATTGTTAAGAGCAATCGTAGCCTGTATTAGACGAAGTCGTAATACAGGCTACATTCATTTCGGGCATGTTCACGAAAATCCCTACGAATGTTGCATAACTGCGGCATCGGGATCATCACTAGTGGCTGCAGAATCGCCAGAACATTCTGCTTGCTCCACATCCACACTCACATTCACATCAGCACCTGCATAAGCAGCACAACGCTCTTCAGTACAAATTAAGCAAGAATGACACAATAATGCCAAGGCAATCAACAGAGGAATAGCAGCTAAAACTGCGCAGCCTTCAGCTGAAGAAAGTAAGATCTTATTCAATGGCAATTCTGATTCCGGGAAGCGGGATTTTAATATTTCATGTCCCAAAAAGGTTCCTAAAACACCCAGAACTTCGTAGACGAAGGCGCCACCTATTAATGTTTTGGGAAGATTTTTAATTTGGGTTATTTCATTAAGCGAGCGCTCAATATTTGACACTCCTGCTACCTTACAAAAGGTCAGTATGGCTAGAGAAAGAGAACCATAAGTTATAGCCGTACCTGTAATCGATTTGGCAAGAGGATTACCAAAATATGGACCTTGAATATCTTCAATCATTGTTCCGAAGGCTGTTCCCATTACAGAAACCAATCCACCAGCAACACCAATTCCTGCACTGGTAAGTACCTTTTTACCAGCCTCTAAAAGAAAAGGGCCGGTACCCGTTCTCACACCCCGTAAGGCGCTAGCCCCTAAAGCAGCTGTTCTTTGACTTAAAGTTCTTTCTGTAGCAGTTTTATCTGTTGCCATTTAACTATTCCTTTCTATAATAAATACGCGGCTGAATTGTATATAGTGCCTATTTATTTATCAATAGATCAATGCGGTCAGACTCTGAGGTATCTCCACGAATTAAAACAGTGTCATTCTCGCTCATCATGAGCTCAATTCCCTCAAGCGCGAATCCATAGCGCCACTTTAAAGAATCGTAATAGATTCCCGCCTGCTAGTAGATTGCCACATTTGAATGCTTTTCGAGCGGGAATGACATCATTAGAAATTCGTGGGGATACCTAAGGGTCGGACTCGATTGATTATGACTC
>SCSO01000507.1 GCA_004297865.1 Legionella sp. | reverse complement strand
GGCACCCCGAGGTCCGCCCAGCTGCTGGCCGCCCCCGCTTCGGCCGTTCACGTGCCGTTCCTCGAAGGGCGCCCGTTCGCCGAGGTGCTGAAGAAGGCCCGGGCGGAGAGCAAGCCGATCATGCTCGATGTGGTGGCCGAATGGTGCGGCCCGTGCAAGCTCATGGACCGGACGACTTTCTCCGACCCGGCGGTGGTGGAGTGGGCGAAGAAGAGCGTTGTCCCGACGCGGTTCGACGCCGAGAAGGGGGAGGGCCGGAAGCTCGCCAGCCGGTACGCCGTGCGCTCCTTCCCGACCGTGCTCTTCCTGGACGGCAAGGGGAACGAGATCGACCGGCTCCTCGGAGCCCACCCTCCCGAGGACTTCCGCCTGTACGGGGGCCAGATCGTGACCGGCAAGAGCCGTCTGGCCGAGGGGCTCGCGAAGCTGAAGAAGGAGTGGAACCCGGAGACGGCCGTCGCGTATGCGACCTCCCTCGCGCAGCGAAACGACCTGGCGCGGGTCAGGCCGCTCGCGCTCCGGATCGTGGGAGACGACCCCGACCTGACGCACGGCGAGACGCTCGACACCTTCTTCCTCTTGGTGGCGCTCGAGGACTACAACGAGAAGGTCAGCCCCGAGACGACCGACCTGATCAGCACCTACCTGCCGCGCATTCCGGCTTCGGATCAGCGCGCGGGCATGATGGCTGTCGTGCTGGCCCGCGAGCTGGGGCGCCGCGGCGACGTGGCCGAGGCGCGCAAGGCGGTAGCCATGGGGCTGAAGCTCACCGGCGAGTCGAGCTTGCTCGCGGTCGATCTCCTCTCCGCGCAAGGGACGGCCGAGCGGAAGGCGGGGCAGAACGAAGCCGCCGTCGCCACGTTTCGTCGCGCCGCGCAGCTGGCCGAGAGCCTGAACGCCGCGCCCACTGCGCGCGCCTCGCGCCAGCTCGACCTCGCCGAGGCGCTGGCCGCCGCAGGCAAGGCGACCGAGGCGCGTGCCGCCCTGGCCACAGGGCTCGAGCGCGCGGGCAACGCCGCGACCGCGTTGGCCAGGGCCTCTCGCATCGCGCTGCTCCTGAAGTCGCCCGACGAGGCTGTCACCTACGCCCGGAGGGC
>SCSO01000068.1 GCA_004297865.1 Legionella sp. | reverse complement strand
TTCATGCGAATGGCCATAACTTCCAACGCTAAGAATTTGACGTAATCATAAGTGACATAGTAATCACCTTGATCTCCGGCTAGTTTTGACCAGGAGTTACGCAAAGTGAAAACCCCACGGTTCGCAGTGCTTTCATTATCGGTTACGGTTAATAAATCATCATAACCAGTGACTACCAGCTCATGACCTGCTTGGACATCACCATTAATCATGTCCATCATGATTTGCGGCGTTAACATCCAAGTATCATTTAAAGTACGGTTAGAACCAACTGCTCCGGCATCACCAACGTACACGTCTAAAAGCATACCTATAGTCAGACGGTTGCCTTTAGCTAATTCTTCTTTCATGCGAGTAATGATGTCATCCATATTCACTTTACCACTGAAAGCTTCTTCATCTTTTAATAAAGCTTCCCAACTGATCAGTTTAGAAATCGGAATGCTATGCGCTAAATAATCAGTTGATGACATGGGCTTGCCTTCATTGAACTGATCCAATAAAGGATATTCACGAACTTCCGCGCAACCATTAAGTTTTTGATAGTTTTGGCTGATGATTCCATAGTCCATAATTTGTTGTAAAACCCAAGAACCCCAAGAACCATTCCACCCGCTTGCTTTTACCTTATCATGAATAGCGAGATAACTACCTAACTCTAAACTACATAATTGGCTGATATAATCACCGGCTCCCAACGTGGCATTTAAAGCACCTGTCACTGCGAAAGTCACACAGCTTCCATGATAACCCTGATCTAATACCGGGGTAAGTTGCATGCCTAATTTCACTTTATTGGGTAATTCTGATGAAAAATTAGCAGTGTTCACCTTGTTTTTTGGATACTGTGACAGCTGATGGCGTAAAAAACTCTTAGCATGGTTAGATAGGCTATAAGTGGGTACGCGATATTTTAATTTTTCTCCGGTACTTGTTTGTGCATTTGGAGTAATTTGCACATCCATTTCTCCCTTAAGAGTAACGGATCCAGCAAAGGCTAATGATGAGGATAACGACAATACAGCTAGATTGATTAATTTACTCATAATATACATCCCTTTAGTTATTACTTTCTGCATCATATCAAGCGTGCATACAATTGCAACAGCATCACTAATTTTAATTACAATGGCATTATTGACTAAATTATGGTATCAATGGTAAAATTGCGTTCATTTAATGCTATATTTGGGCTAACTTGATGTTTGATTTAGAAAAATTCAGCGATGAAGAATTATTTAAAATTCTAAATTGTACCAAATTAAGCCTGCTGCATAAGCTTGTATCTAACGATAAGATTCAGGGTATCTACGAAACCATTAAAAACACACCCTCTGTAAGACGTATTCCTAATAAGATCCTACAAGCCTTGTTAGATCCTATTGCAAACACCGCCACGTATCCTTTCCTTATCCTCTGGAGTCTCATCGGCATTGCTGCAGGGATTGGAACTTTACCAGCCACATTATGTATTGCTTTCTTGATTTTAAGTTCCTCGATTATTGGGGGATTTAATTTTTATGCCAATTACAAAGAATTACAAAAAAAGGAATTTAAACTCAATAAAATTCTTTTATTGAGTGAACTCAAAAACCAAGCCGCTGATCTTTTGCTGAAAAGATTAGAGATTAAAATGGAACTCGTCGACGTCCCTGATTATCCTGATCGTAAGGAGCTTACTTTTATCTTAGAATCGATTAAAGTGGGCATGTTAATCAGCACTTCATTATTTGGTACTTACTTTTTAGGATTCCTTTCTTTATTTAGTTCAATATTGATTTCTCCATTGGGTTTACTTATCGCATTGGGAGTAGCTTTAGGGATTGGGGTTTATTTTGGCTATTATCATTATCAGATGATTAAGCAAGAGGATGTGTTTAACTTCAATCAAAAATGTCAAACTTTAATCATTGAGGAAAAAATCAAGCTCTGTAATAATATAGTCGAAAGCCCTAAAGAAGAACCTCTGTTTGAAATCACTTTACAGTCAAGACCGATCTATACCACTCTCAATTTATTTGCAGAAGATCAATCCAACAAACATCTCACTTATAAATTACATCGAACTTCTCCGTTTTTTTTCCAGCCGGTGGTGGTTGATGATGAGGTGTTTTATGATGCCTCCGATGCGATTGTGAGTACACCTTAATAAGCACCTTTAAAACCTGTTGGGTCATGACCCAATATTATATTCAATCTAATTTTCAGTTATAATCCACCGTTCCCTCAAAAAAGGTCTACTAACATGCGTACTTTTCTATTTTGTTTATTAATATCCTTACTAAGTTTTGGCTTAGCCGTGAATGAAGCAGCGGCAAAACGTTTCGGAGGTGGTAGAAGTTTTGGTGTGCAACGTTCTCACAGCAGCCTTTTTAAATCGAATTCCACTACCAATAAGTCCCAATGGCAACAATCAAGCAATAAAAGTAAATGGGGTGGCGTTCTTGGCGGCATGCTTATTGGCGGTTTGCTAACCAGCTTATTTATGGGACATGGTTTCATGAATGGCATGATGAGTTGGTTAATAATAGGTGTAGTACTCTTTCTATTGACTAGTTTTCTCCGTAGAAAAATGCAACCGGGATTTCAATCCTCACAAGCGCAGTCTTTTTCCCAAAACACTTTTAAGCCTTTGGCTACGCAAACCACAGGCGGCAGCGCTTTTAATGAATACCCTGCAGGATTTTCTGCTGACGATTTCTTGCGACAAGCTAAAGTAACTTTTAATCGTTTACAAATGGCTTATGATCAAAAGAACTTGCAGGATATCCAAGAATTTACTACTCCAGAAGTGTTTGGCGAAATTAAAATGCAACTCGATGAAATGGGAAATCAACCTAACACAACAGAAGTTCTGCAATTGAATGCGCAATTACTTGATGTCTCACAACAAGTTTCTACGCAAATTGCGAGTGTACGTTTTACCGGTTTAGTGAAAGAAAATAATGAATCTGCTATTCAGTTGGATGAGATTTGGCATTTCCGTCAATTTAATAAAAATGAGCCTTGGTTGATCGGCGGAATTCAGAATGATTTTGATGCGTCGTTTACCCAATAGGAAGTTTGGTAAACCTAATTGTTGGGTCACGGCCCAACAATTACTCTTCTTTTCCCCTAAAACCTTCTTCTACAAACACCTCAGAAGTCACTTTTCCACTTTTACGAAAACCTAATAATGTTAATAATTTTCGTCGTGCAGTGCGTAAAGGGATCTGAATACAACGATACACTTTTAAAAACCAAGGGCGTTGTTGTGCTTTTTGCAATTCTTCAGGTGTTAGAAGATCCGGGCGTAATTTCACGTAGTGTTTCATCAAATGAAAACGATCTGATTCCTGTAATAATTTTAGCAAACCGCGCATAGGCGCAGAATTACCTGGCCAGCTATTTTTTAGATGGAAACAAATTTGAAAATCAATAAGATAAGGTTCACCTTGCAAATCGACTAAAATATTTTCTTGTTTGTTTAAATCCATATAAGAAATATTCTGACTGTGGATGATTTGTAAGATCTGTTGTAGTTTAGGGAAAAAATCATCCTTCACTTTCTGGGAATATTGCCTTAAAGGCACTCCCTCAATGTAATCATGCGCCGATACATGCGGGAGAATTTTTCCTGCAACACTAACTGCACCGGAAAATTTGGGTAAATGCGGAACTTGCGCAAAGAGTTGTAAAAAGCGATTTTCTCTTTGGGCTAAAGCCTTGCCCAACCATCGCATAGGTAGCCCAAAAATAGCTTGTTGACGATTAAACTTACAAACGACTAAACCTTTTGCTCCCTCATATAAAGCAGTAGCAGCCCAGGAATCGTGTTTGAATACTTTGACCAGCTCATAAGATTCCGCAGCAATTTGTAGCGTTTGCGGAGGATCTTCAAGGCCTAGGGCACGAAAGAGTTTAGTTCTGGGGCGTAGTGCTTTATTCATCATATTTAAGAGTATTGGACTTCATTAATTTCATACTCCACTTGACCGCCTGGAGTGCTCACCACAACAACATCACCTAATTCTTTAGCAA
>SCSO01000506.1 GCA_004297865.1 Legionella sp. | reverse complement strand
GCACCTCCGCGCCGCCTGGTAGGTTTCGGCGCTCGGCAGGGACCCCTCGAGCACTCAGCCGATGGGCTCGGTGGCGAGCTTCGGCCCCCACTCGTCGAGCTCTGCGAGTTGCTGTTCGAGTCGGCCCCGGACCGATCCGGTGGCGCCGGGGTCGATGGGTACCCGCAGCGGCGGGTTCTCCTCCTCGACGAGAGTGATGAGCGCGTCACCCAGACGACTCGGGTCGCCGGGCTGTGAGCCGCTCAGACCGGTGAGAGCGCTCAGGAGGTTGCCTACCGACCTCTCGTAGACGTCGCTGGGGGTTGTGGATTGCATGGACGAGCCGAGGGTGTCGGTGCGGAACAATCCCGGCTGGACAATGCTGACCTTGATGCCCAGGTCAGCCACTTCCTTCGACAGCGACTCTGCAAATCCCTCGATCGCATGCTTCGTCGCGGCGTAATAGCCCATGCCCGGTGCCGCAGACGCTCCCGCAACCGAGGACACCATGATGATTCGGCCCGACGATTGCTTGCGCATGACGGGCAGCACCTGGCGCGTGACGCTCATCGTCCCGAACGTGTTGGTCTCGAACTGGTCGCGGATCTGCTGGTCTGTCGCGTCCTCGATACCTGAGACAAGCGTGTAGCCCGCGTTGTTGACGAGTACGTCGATCCTTCCGAAGACATCGACGGCAGCGGCGACGGCGGCGGACACACTCCTTTGATCGGTCACGTCGGCGGTGACCAGACAAATGCGATCCCCGTACTTCTCGCGGAGGTCCGCTGCGTCGCCGTCACGTCGGACCGTCCCGAGCACCGTCCGTCCGGACCTCAATACCGTCTCTGCGATGCCGTGGCCCAACCCCCTACCGACACCGGTAATGAACCACACCTCTCGTCCTGCATGGCGCACCAGACGCTCCCTTCCTCGAGGATATTGTGCAGTTAAGTATGCATTTATGTGTGACAAATCGCTAGTGTGGAGTGTCAGCCGTTGCGTCCCTGCGACGGCCCGATCTACAGGGGACAGAAGATGAACTTGACGGGAAAAGTAGCGCTCGTCACCGGCGGCGGATCCGGTATCGGAAAGGCGACGGCACAGCGAATGGTCGAGTTGGGAGCGACAGTGCTGATCGGTGACGTACGGCGCGACGGCGACGAGGTGGCTGCCGAGATCGGCGCAGAGTACGTGACTCTCGACGTCTCGGATCCCGCCGCATACCACTCCGCGTTCGCGCACGCGATCGAGAACCACGGCCGCCTGGACGTCCTGCACCTCAATGCCGGGGTCCAATCGTCGCCGATCGGCGTCGAGATCGGCACCGACGGATTCAAATGGGTCACCCCCGAGGTGATTCGCCG
>SCSO01000067.1 GCA_004297865.1 Legionella sp. | reverse complement strand
TTATTGTAAAGGTCTCACACCGGAGTCGGGAAAACTCGATCTGGCCTATTTAAAAATGGCAGGGATTTTTCTTCTCCTGTCGGTTTCTATGTTAGCGGACAAACGCAGTTATTTTTTATTTTTACCTAGTGTTGTTTATTTAATTCTTTTAGCTGCAGCGGATCCGGTGGTTGCTTTTTTTAATCGTCTTTTTTTACCCGCTTTTGCTTTATTATTGCCTTTGGCTGCTTGGGGATTAAATCAAGGAATACAATTATTAAAAAATAAACAAGCAAGCGTGCCTATTGTCAATCAGCAATTGGTTTTTGTAATTATTTCATTCATTATCTATTTTTCATTTATTCCGTTCATGCCTTACTGGGGAGATTATGAGTATTTTAGTAAGGCCCCTCAAGAAGGGGAGCGTTTACGCAGTCAAGTAGTCGAATGGCTTAATGCCAATACTCAGACAAAAGACTGGGTAGTTTTGGGCGATAGTGGCAAAATTCCTTATGACGTGTCGGCTAACTTTATCGATTCCTTTTGTTTAAACAACAAAACCATGGCGCATTATCCAGCAGATAGACGCAATGAGTTATTTTGTGAACAAGTCATGCAAGAAAAACCAGGACTAATCATTATCACTTCGATGTTAACTGGAGAAGGCGAGGTATTTCATGGTGCTGATCAATGTTTAGACCCATTAGTACGTCACAATAATGAATATCAATTAATTCAGGGATTCACCGATGGCGGCAGCCACGCTTATATTTATAAGATCTACAAGAAAATGTAATGCGATGTTTTTGGGGTTAGTGTACTATTTGCATTATAAATTGGATTTAGCCTCAGAATAATAATGACCAGAATAGGTTTAGTAATAAGAAAAATAATAAAAAAACTACCTGTATTGCTTTTTGATGCAATCGCAGTGCCTACGGCTTGGTACACTGCATTTTGGTTGCGTTACAATCTGCATGCATTGCCTGTAACTAATGTGATATGGTCAGAAAAAGCTTTTTTAGCGCTGAGCTTATTACTCAGTGTGCAACTTGCATGCTTTTATTATTTCAAAACGTATAGAGGCTTATGGCGTTATTCCTCGTTGAATGATGTCTTGCGAATTTTGCAAGCCTGTATCACTGCATCGTTCTTACTGATCCCTTTATTCTATTCCACATCACTATTACAGTTTGTACCACGTTCGGTTTTTCCTTTGTACACTATTATTTTAGTCACTTTCCTCTGTGCAGGTCGTTTGACCATGCGTATGCATTGGGATAAAAAAAATCGCAGTTCTCTTGGGCTAGATAGTAAAAAAGTATTGATAATTGGTGCAGGCCTGGCAGGGGAAAGTCTAGTTCGAGATCTTAAGCGTAGTAACTTATATAACCCTATTGGTATAGTTGATGACAATTTAAGTAAGCGTGGGCTTGAAGTCCATGGTGTTCGAGTTTTAGGATCCACACGACAAATTGCAGAATTGGTGGCTGAATTGGCAGTGGATTTAATTTTTATTGCGATTCCATCTGCACGTTCCGCGGCGATGCGACGTATTGTAATGGAATGCGAACGCAGTGGAGTTCCTTTTAGAACTTTACCGAGTATTTCTGCCTTAGCTGCGGGACGTGTTGAGGTAAATGCCTTACGTCCAGTAAACATTGAAGATTTACTAGGTCGTGATCAGGTGAATTTAGAATGGCAAAAAATTGCGGTTAATATTGCGGGCAAAAGAGTATTAGTCACCGGCGGTGGTGGATCTATTGGTTCAGAGCTTTGTCGCCAGATCATGGCTTTGAATCCTGCAAGTTTAGCGATAATAGAGAATAGTGAATATAATCTGTATCAAATAGAGCAAGAACTCCAAACCAAATTTCCAGAGATTCCTTTGCACTTAAGCTTAATTAGTGTGACGGATGAAGTCGCGGTGAGTTATCAATTAAATCAGTTTCGGCCTGAGCTGGTTTTTCATGCAGCAGCTTATAAGCACGTACCTATGCTGCAAAATCAGGTACGCGTGGCGGTATTTAATAATGTGCTGGGTACGCAAGTTATGGCAAAAGCCAGTGCAGCTTGTGGTGTTGAAAAATTCATTCTTATTTCTACCGATAAAGCGGTAAACCCCACTAACATTATGGGAACAACTAAACGAGTCGCTGAGATTTATTGTCAAAACCTAAATAAGCGCGTCGAAACACAATTCATTACCGTACGTTTTGGTAATGTACTCGGCTCTGCAGGCAGTGTGGTGCCTTTATTTCAACAACAATTGCTCAATGGTGGCCCTTTAACCGTTACTCATCCTGACATGCAACGTTATTTTATGACTATCCCTGAAGCTTGCCAGTTAATTCTTCAAGCGATGGTGAATGGTCATGGTGGAGAAATTTTTGTATTGGATATGGGAGAACCCATAAAAATTAGTTATTTGGCCGAACAAATGATTCGTTTGGCAGGTAAGGAACTAGGCAAAGACATCAATATTGAATACACCGGTCTTCGTCCTGGAGAGAAATTGTTTGAAGAGTTATTCCATGAGTCGGAGCAATTGGTCAGTACCGAACATGAGAAATTGTTTAAAGCCAAATACCGTGAATTGGATTGGCAGGAGCTGACTCAGACTATGCGTATGTTAAATACGGCTTGCATGGAGCATCAAAACGAAGAATTATTTGTGTTGTTGAAGAGTCTGGTGCCTGAGTTTAACTTAGAACCTTTAATTCCCGCTTAGGTCAGATGAAAGAATAATTTGATTTGTTCCATTAAACGATCAATTAAATGATGTGATTCTGCTGGCTTTATTTTTGCGGCTTCAATATGTAATTCTGTATCCTGCGTTTTGCGCGTCATCATCACTTCACTTATTTTCTTAACTAAAGACGGTTTCTTCGCGAATAGTTCAGCAATATTGTCATGGGTAATTTCTAAAATAATACTCTCTTCTTTGATATAGACAGAGGCACTGCAAATTTCCCCAGTTAAAAAGGACATTTCTCCCACGTAATCCCCGGAAGTAATAGTCGCAACATACACACTAGGAATTTCATCAGTGAGATAAACATCCACTGCACCACTGTAGATTAAAAACAAGGAAGAATTGCTTTGACCTTGTTCTAATAAACGCTCAGGTGGCCCGTATTCATGGCTAATGGCATGAGTTGCCAAATGCTGGATTTCTTCTTGCGATAAATTTTGAAATAAATCGGTCTTTTTCAGGAAGGCTTCAATTGCTTTCATTTCCGGTAAGGCAATTGAAGTGAGCTCTTTGGGAGTAATTTTTATTTGTTTGCGTCTAGCAATATACCAAAGCGCACTCAAAATATTATTATTCACCAGACTTTCATCTATTTCTTGGGTGTAATAAGTTAATCGATAATTTGCATTGTCCTTTTGTAAATCAAGCAATGAAGCCACGGGTGCTGGCGATTTAAGGACATGAGGTGATTGTAATGCGGCTTGTATCAAACATTGTTTAAAAGATGCTGGTGGGGTGTTATCAAACAAGGGAATAGTCATTGATACAGCCCGCTCAGGAGTCGGCTTTGATAGATTAGTAATGACCGCTTTAGAAATAATCGAGTTGGCAATAGATAACTGATTATTTTCTCTAGTCATTAATTTGACGTATTGCCAATTGATTTGGACAACTTTACCTACCTGATCATTGAACTTAATCCAATCACCGACAACAAATTCTTTTGAGCTTTGTAGCTCAAAACCCGCAAAAACATCACTGAGGTAGACCTGTGCAGAATAAGCAACAACAATCACCAATACTCCAGAGGCGGCAAATAGGCCATAAACTGATTTATTAAAAACAAAATGAATGATGGCAATTAGGACAAGTATAAAAAGGAAAATACTAATTAAATCATGAAAGACTCGCGAATAGGTAATCCCTTGTTTTATATATAAATTCTCCCAAAACCAATGTTGGATCATTTGATTGATTAGGTAATAAAGGGATAGCCACCATAATAGTTCAAAGGTTAGCAGGGTAAAATAGCGAAAATCATTGTTTGTTGCCGGGCTGCTTTGTAAAAAGAAGAGATTAGCCATACTTAAGACGATAAATAACCCAATAGCAAACCAGAGCTTTTCCGCAGTGGTTTTGACCAATTGATGAACACTAATTCTATAAATTAGGATAACCGCGAGGATTGCCACGCAAGAAATCAATGTTTTTACAATTGATTCAATATACATAGGTCGGCTCAAAGAGTTCATTTCCTATATTAAATATATATGATAGATGGGAATAATGGAAAAAATTTTGTCAACGAGATGAATAGAATAGTAGGTTGGGTCGAGACCCAACAAAGATCTTGTGATATAGAAGAAAATTATTGTTGGGTCATGACCCAACCTACTTTAAAACAATTTAAATCCCTTATCTTGAACTCTCTGAATAGCATGATCCATCGTTACTGAACCTTTGAATAAAGTAACCGGACTACGCAAAACCATCTCAGAATTTTGTGGATTAACAAACAACTTACCTGTATTAGTCACTACATGTCGATCATGACTCCAGAAGCGTAATAAAGATTGCATCCCCGTTTTAGGGATTTTTACGCCGGGTTTCTGCGCTTCTAAAACCTGTAAAATACAATGACAGCGCCATAAAGTATGATCCATAGAAGGTGCTTGTTGCAGCTGTTGTTCTAATAACGAACGAAAATCCGGATTTATCTTTTGCATCTCATATAACCAAGACTCAATAGCTCTACAGTTTCTTAAAGGATTGACGGGATGAGAAGCTGCAAATAAATCCCCTTGATCAAGACGAGAGTTAACGACCGCATTCATCGTAATATTCAGAAAATCATTAAGCAATCCTTGTGCTTCGAGTACGCCTTTGCTGGCTTTTGCGCGCAGTAATCTTTGGTTAATTTTGCTTTGTAAGTCACGTGCATAATCATAAAATTCATTTAAGGAATCATTTTTACCAATTTGCAAGGTACGATAACTGGTCCATAATCGACTAATTTCTGCGGGGAAATTACCGGAACGATTATTTATAAGCTGTAATAGATCTCTTGCTTGCGGGAGCTCCAGCAACTGATGTTGATACTCACGCCTCATGAACTCAGCCCATTTGTGCTGGGCCTTATCTTTTGCGCTTAATTGCACTACTGTGTTTTTATTGGCTTTGTGAACCCATTGTAAAACGATGTCTTTCGCTTTTGGTGTAGGCAACTCACGATAGATAGTTAAGACGCTTTGATAAAATTTCTTTTCCTTTTCAGTTAAATCATAACGATGCAAAATGGCAAGATCGTCAGCATGGAGTAAATCATGTAGAGGATCTTTTAAACCGCGTGGTAACTTAGCTAAAGTCCCTAACAAAGTGGAAACATCTAAACCTCGGGTTAAATCATCAATTTGTTCAGCAAAAAGATATTCGTAAAGACTTTCTTCATTAAAGGATTTAAGAATAAAACTTTGAATCCTTTGTACCAACTGATCTCTCTTTCGCAAGGCGTCACAAATTACACCTTGTGACCGGAAGAGTTGCACAAATCCCGCGCGTTTATTAGATTTCAGTTCGCTGTAAAACGCTATTATTTTTTTAAATAGTTCGATTTGTTTGCCATTTAAGAAATAAAAGGATGCATTTTCTTTGCCTATTTTAGCGGAATCGGTTTCAAAATTTGGATCAGTTAAACTTTTAAATACCGCTTGAATTAGAGGATTATTGACAGCTTGGGCATTATCTTGCAGCAATTTTTGTAGGCCAGCGTAATCATTTTGAACCACTAAAGGTGCAAAAAGAGCTGACCATTCTAGAGCATCTAAAGGAAATTGCTCTTTGACCAACTTCACACATAATCCCAGTTCTTCATCAGTTAATTTAGGATAAATATGATTGATCACTCGCATAATGTGAGTGATCAGTTCGTCACGTTTGGCCTGAACATTGCCTGGACTACTAATTAAATAAAGCACGTAATCACGAGAGCGTGAAATCACTTGGGTTTTTAAACTGGAAGTATTGGGTGGGGCGGCTGAAATAGCGAGGGGATTGTTTTCAATGCGCCGTTCTTCTTGTGACAAGCCATCGCATAACCAGCTCAGCAATTCAAAGAGCATTTGAAATGGAGTCGTTGTCGTTTCCCAAATACCTTTTAGAAGTCCATGCCAAAGAAACCCCTCAATTGCCCCTTCGACTGCCCAAAGATTTCGATTAGGTGAAAAACGATGTTGAGCACTTCTTTGTTTGGCATAGATATAGGGTTTTACAATAGGGCCACGAAGTACTGAAAAGAGATTATTTCTATGGGCAACCTGCAAAGTTGCGCCTACTGTTTTTGCAAATCTATCCAGCAAGCTATCTAAAACGTCGGGTTTACCCATCTCTGCACCATCAGAATCGCGATAATAGGATGGGAAATTGACTGCATGCATGTTTCCATAGTCTTCACTTACATTGGGCGAAGGACGGCCATCATGTTTAAGCACCGCAAATACCATTCCGGGTGAGTGTTGGCTTGATAAGTTGGTTTGATAATTAAGACGTAGGTCATTGAAATACCGTTGTACATTGACTGACCTTAATAAAGGTCCTACATGCAATCTTGCTTGCTTCGCTATTTCTTGAGCTAGTTCATCAGTAGGCGTGGGATAAAAATAAGAAGTGAGCTTTCGTAAATAAATCAAGATGTCGTCATAACGACTTAACAAATCACTCGAAATTTGCACGGGTCGATTCACTGTTAAATCGCGTAGTAATTTTTCACATTTACTACGAGTCAGTGGTAATAAAGGGCTTCCTCCATTAAAGAGACTCAGAAAAATTCGTTTAAATTGGATATCTTCTTTACCTATGTCGTAAAGGCTATAGATTAAATTTTTATATACTCGGAAAAATGCATGTTCACATTCAGTAAAACGACGATCGACCTTAACCAACTCGGAATTTAATTTTTTCAAACTAGCGTGTAAGTGTGCCGAACAGAATGATGGTAAAGCAGGAGCCTGACTCGCTGGATCAGGTAAAAATCGCGTTTTAATCTGTTCTAAAGTCCATTGGAACGTTGGACAATGCACCATTATTCTGGCGGAGTTTACCATACGAATAACAAAGGATGCACAGAGCTCTGCACCCAGTTTCAGCTCTTCGAACTCTGCATCATCCAGTTTCAATCCTTCAGTCCGTTTGGAGTAATATTTATCAAAATTCTTCGGAATAACGCCAATAAAGGGTAAGCAATCACCGTTATCACTGCGAATCACTTGCCCATAATAAGTATCTTCTATAAATTGATCTGGGGCGATAGGATCATAAACAATATGACCACGTGCGGATCGAGACATAGCTAGGCCATATTGTTGCAGTAGGGGCCCTAAAGGATTTCCCTCATACCAAACGCGAGATTGCTCACAATAAGTGGTATTTCGTGGAAAAGGTGCCACATCTAAAGCACCTGCTCGACGATACATCGGTGTTTGTTTTTCTTTACCTTTTCTATCTTTGAAATAAGTACCCGTGCTACTTGGAATAAAAAATTGTTCAATCTTAATTAAGCCTTCTGCTGTATGCACAGCGACATGCTGTAGTGATAATTTAGGATAGTCTGTATTTTCAAAGTAAGCTGAGTCAGGAAATAAATCGGTTACCATGTTATCAACGATAGCTGCAAAAATATGCTGAGGATGTTCAGATGGTTGTAATTCACTCATGTATTTATGGCTAGTTATAAGTGCCTGCAGTTCAATTTTACCACCAATGCCCGCATTCATGTGCGGCTCAGCGGGTCCTTGACGATGTAAACTCACATCACGAAAACGACGAGCCACTGGCGCTTCATTTTGCTGGATCCTAAAAGCATGAGCCCCGGACTCATTGGAACGATAAATGGTTCCATCCCAATTTGCACCAATTCCTAAAGCTTGTCCGGGATTAATTTGAAACCCCTGTAAAAGGTCATAGAGATATTGTGAGATAAAATTTGTTTCTTCTTGAGTGGGTTTGAAATCGGGCTCATATAAGTCCGCAAAAGAAGATTTAAGTAAATGAAGGATTTTTTCCGGACTTAAAAAACTAATGGGTTCACTTAGAAAAGGATTAACTATAAATTCTCCCTTCATAGAATTAGCGTTTAATCTTTCAAATTTTACCCCTAATTTCGCCAAGGTTATTTCAATCCATTGTTTAAAGGATTGACTAGAAGTCACTTCCATACGATGAGAGAGTTGGCGATGAATGATTGCATGTAGTTGTGCGAGCGGTATGAATTGTGGGACAGATTTAGCTTGCGCATCAAAGTGACCGCCAAATTTCATTCCAAAAGCATTAAGTAATAAAAAGATGGTTTCTTTCGCTAAACGCCCCGCACCATCTACATTGAAATTATAACTGAGTACAAAGGGATCTTGCGGATTAATTACAGGAGGTTGGGTGATTTCTTGAACCTTGATGGGTTTATCATCAGTCTTTAACGGTGCAGGTGCTGCTTGCAAGGGGACTTGAGGTTGTTCTTCCAATTTAAATAGTTTGGCTGGTGATACTTTGGACCATCCACTCATCATCATGAGCAGTTGCCATAAAGACTCGATATCACAATGCCCGCCACGCTCTTTAACCGCTTTTAAAATGGCTCGGTAACGATTATCTAAGTCATCATAGGAGAGATCAAGATCGGAATTTTGATAAAGACTTTCGACTAATTCATTAAAAGACGCAATGGCTTTATTAATCACCCGACTGTGAATGGGAAATTCTCCAATAACTACAGGGAGGCGATATTTAAATAAAGCGCGCGGGTTGAATTCATTAAGCAAAGCATCTATTAAAGTAGGCAAACGCTTAATCATTTCTGCAAGTGGAGGAGGGGTAGTTATTTTGAGAGCAATACGTAACCGCTCAATTACCTCCCGATCTTTACAGATGAGATAAAGCAACGGATAAGCTGGACTTAAACTCGCTTCTTCATTGGTGAATGCTGGATGAAAAGCAGTCGGTAAAGACTGCTTTAATTCACGAAAGTCATTATCATTTAAAAAATCTAACATCTATTTCTCTAACTAGGTGAATTTGGGAGAGGCTTGATTATTGTCGTACTCACCAGAGCGATCTGGATCGTCATTTTCATGATGCGCATCATGTATATCATGTTCATCAAGTTCAGTCGCGTCTGGATCATCCTCTTGAGCAGACTGCATTGCAGGGGAGCCCGTTGAGCTTGAGGAACTCGAAGAGCTCGAGTTTGAACTAGTTGAGGCGGCATCTCTAAACTCATCGTCAGATTGCTGCGAAGCAATAGCTGTGGTTTGAGTTCCGTTCGCATAAAGAGGATTAAATTCTACTACGTCAAATACATCATCAAGTAACTCTTTACGAATAGCCGCATAATTCCGCTTAACCCTATCTCTTTTACCGGCTTCTAGAATATTGTTACGGGTGTCTTCCTCTTGCATACGTGAAATCACCTCTTTGACAATATATTCCCAGCGATTCTTGACGGTATTACTGAGTTTACCCGATTTTTTCAACTCGCTTGCTACTTGAGAAAGCAAAGGCTTTTGCGACCTCCGGTCATCGAATGCTTTAGCAATGAAAGTGTTTAATACATGTTTAGCATCATCACAGCCATGAAAGTCCTTTCTCGAGCTTGATTTAGATCCTACTAGGCCTCCGTGTTCTCTATGATAGCTTGATAAAGCAAAACCCCCACGATTTAAACGGGATATAGTTTCTTTATGTTTTGCATAAAAATCCTCTTGTTGACGGCTATCATCGTCATGATTATATTGATAGTTATTACCCAGATCGCCTGAGATTGCGCTAAGCAGTATGGCGTAGAATCGTTTTAACCCAAGAATGTTTTTCTCATCAGGATTTTTTTCTTCTTCATCTTTTAACATCTGTTGTCTATCAATACGCTCATCCATCACTTGTTGAAGGGAGTTAAGAATCTTTGCAAAGCTTTCAGAGTTTTTTGTATTCGTTGCGATGGTCACCGCACCTAGCCCCAGACTTGCAGCAACTAAAGTGCTTACTGTTTGCAAATGGGTATTGCGCTCTATGCCATTAGGCTGAGATAAGGCTTCTAGCTCTAACGCAAACGCTTCTAAGGGACGAGGATGAATACAGAGAATTTCCATGATTTTTGCTACAGAGAGACTGGTATCTAAACCTAAAATGGAGCCTTCAAGTAGTAGCTTTATTACGGTACACAGAATACTAGTGACACAATCTGTACTTACGCCGGTGATTAAACTGATTTCCGAACTACCATCCATAGTTGAACGCTGGCTAGAATCAATGGGTTCTATCACTAAACACTTATCAGTACTATGTAGTGTCTCCCGCAAACTTTCTATTGAGCCTGCAGATAACATCGGTGAGTCTGATAAGAAGGCAGCTGTAGTTGTCATAGCAGAGGCACAATGAGTCAGAGTACTAACCATAGTTCGTAAAACATGCGCTTGCGAAGTGTGAATTTCCAAATTGTCTTTGAGCAATGCTGGATGTCGCTCTATTTGACAAGCTAGATTTCCTAAGGAAACGCCTAAATGAGATAAGGTTAAACGTAAGGCTGAAGTCACATGAGTGACACTGCCTTTTTCATTGCTACCACTATCAGCGGCCACTTCATTGCGTGATACTTCTGCTTCTTTTTTCGTTTGTTCTTTGGTTTCTTTAGTGCTTTTGTCAAGTTTGTCTTTGTCCCATAGTCCTACAGAACGACTTACACACATTTCGAATAATTCTTCGATGAGCAGAGAAGTAGCGCAAGCGGCAATCATGCTTTGCGCAGAAGAAGAATCAATAGAAGCCATAGACTTTTCTTCTTTAAAGGGATTATCTATGTTTTTAGTTTCTGCCTTGGAATTAATAGTAAAGGCTTGCATGGCATTGAGACATTGACTAATTTGCTCACTTAATTCACTACCTGATAATCCTTCATTTTTATGCTCATCTTTAATCACGGAAGCTTTTCTAGCTGCAACGGTGGATTTTAGGAAAGGAGAAATGAGCGAACTGTGAGAGGCTAAAGCAGACGCAAGGGTTGCATTGCTTACACTCGCTAAACTTGAAGCCATATCTCCATTGAGACCAGGAATTTGATTCTGATCCTTTTGAGCATCATTGAGAACTTTAAGGATGCGATCGTATAAATGCGGCATGACTTTGAAAGTGGTTACCGCACTTCTTAAATGCCCGGGAGCATCTTGAATTTTGGCGTCCTCTTCCTCAGATAAGCGTTTTAAAATTTCTTTTAAAGCACCTGAATGACACATGGCCACAATGAGTGAGCGTGAAAACGTAGATTCCAAGGGCATATAAGTTGAGGCAGTGCTTGTTTGCGAAAGGGAAGAATCCTTACAAGATTGCCCAGTCAAACGATTAGCATTACTTAAAGAACTAGCGTTGAATTCGGATCCATTGCCAGAAGCTGTTTTATCAGGGCCTGCACTCAATCGTTTAGCCAAAGTACTGATACGTAAACCTGCAAAAAGAGCCTGGACACTAATGCCGGACTCTACCCCGATTAAAGCAAGTATTCCTAAAAAGCCTAAGGTAAATCCTGTGCTATTTCCTTGTGAGAAAGCGATGGTTGATTTACCTGAGTAGTTGATGTCATCTCGCGGCATTCTTGGATTAAGGAAATTATTATAAGAACGCTGCATCAACACCACTTTTTCCATTACAGATTGTAATGCCTGTTCCGCGGTTAGATTATTGGAAGCATCCCCAGTTCCGATAGAACCAGCGGTATTACGATTGGTTTTTTTCACGGATTCCACAGAATCTGCAGCGGCTTTTTTCTCGGCGTCATTTAATTGCACAGGAATACTGGGACTTTGCGATATAGTACGGAGTTCGCGTAGGGCAGAGATCATCCCTGCAAACATATTTAAGGTAGTAATAAGCGAACCGGCCGAGACTGCTTCACTAACCCCTAATCCTAATGGCGCAGAGACGCCTAATTCATGGCAACGTTCTAAACGTTCGTGTAAATCACACACACGAGACATGAGCTTATCTAAATCTGCCCCGGTTACGTTTGAGTCCGATTGAAATATTTTTTTACACTCAGCCTTCGTTCCTTTATCGTTCTTGGTAAAATCGATACTGCCGCTCAATTCGCGAGAAATCATCCCACCTAAGGCAGTAACCAGACTAGATGCCATAAGCACCGCAGAATGACCGCGGACGGTACTGGCGGCGGTTCCGCCAATGGATTGACGATCGGGTAAATTGTCTGCCTGTAGATTATTATCAATATCAGCTACAACTCGATCGAATTGGTGGCAAAAATCAGTTACGTTTTGGGAGTGATTTACAACATCGCCTTCAGAAAAATCTTTTAACAAGCTGGCTTTACCAGCTGATTCTTTAGTACGCTGACTAAAATTATCCTTTTCTTGACTTAAAGCTTTATGTGCTTCACCGGTCGCAATGCTTGCTGAATTAAAAGCGCGTAAACTTTCTAAGAAAGGTCCAAAGGTGACAATGCGTGAAGCCACCAGGCTGACTGGACTGCTGACAACGTTTTTATCAGCCATTTTATTTGCTTCTTCAAAATTGACGAGCGCTTTTTCTAATTTGATTAAAGCGTCTAAGCTTTCTCGACTGTTTTTGCTTTTAGAAATGGATTGGCAACACTTACCTAAAGCGTCATAAATGTTTTTTTCTTGAACATCGTTGGTTTCATTCCCTAAAAAATTAACCATGGCGGTCATTTCACGGAAAGTTGCGCCAATGGCATCTATAACAGAATCCACGGTGGCTATAGTGCCGCCTATTAGACCTACTCCCGTCGTAGATAGAGTTCTAGCTGCAAAGGAGTGGGTTTTACCAGCAGTGCCATGGTCTTTAAAATGATCTTCAATATGACGTCGAATATTGTCTGAGAGTTCGCCGGAGTTCTTTAATAAAAATTGGCAATTGGCAAAAAAGCCGGTTTTATCGTCATTGGCTTTTAAAGTAGAGGCTTGTTCAGTTTGAGAAAAATCTTTAATATTTGCACTTTTTAGAATAGCCTCAACACACACTGCCACATCCATGGGAAGTTGTGATAAATGAGAGGCTGTGCAGACTGGTGCAAACAATCCGGCGAGTACGACAGTCCCTACAGTATTATTTGTTCGTGCCAAGTGCTTTTGTAGCATTTCTGGAAATAAATTATTACCAAGGATAGGTTCTTCACCTTCAATTTTAAGTCCATCTGCGATTACTTGTAGGGCTCTTAATAAGGTATCACGTCGTCCACATTCTAATTCTTTTAAGGCTGAAGAAATTTTACCTGCTTGCGCTGAACCAGCAATAGTACCACTAACGGTTGAACCTAATGCGCCGGGGATACCTGAGGTTGTTGCTGAAAGGGGGGCTAATGAATTTTTATTATCGTATTGCATAGTAGCACTTCCTGTTTATTTTCCATAATAAATCCCAAGCCATTTCTTATTAAAAAAATGGTTATGCATTTCTACCATGGGCAGAAATGCATAACAAGTAGTTGCAAAAAATTTTAAAGAGGGGGGAAAAGATCTTGGAATTTGACGCGAGTTTTTAAATGCAAAGCCTTGCGGCGTCCTTTAGCTAAGTCAAATAATTTGTAGATAATAATGGGGCCTATAAAACTTACTAATCCAATAACAAAAGACAATTTGTAGACAGGATCTTTGTTAAAGACTAAGAAGATTAATGCAAAAATCATTAAGATAATCGCTAAAATACCAGTATACGGAGAGTAGGGCGTTACATAGCGCAAGGAATCGGTAGAATACCCGGCTTGATATAAACGATTTCTGAAGCGAATTTGCGAAACGCAGAGCGAAATCCAAGCTAAGGTACCAGTAAAACCAGACACTAAAAGCAAAGCCACATAGAGTTTAGTTTGTCCAAAAAAGTAACCTACTCCTAATAAAGTCCACACACCGACCAAGGTGGCCATAACCGCATTTTGTGGAATAGCATTATGATTAAAGGTCGACAACACATGCGGTGCCATGCCATCGCGTGCTAAGGCATTTAATGAGCGTACCGTGCCGTAAAACCCTGAATTCGCACAGGATAAAGTGGCAGTTACCGTGACAAAACTAGTGACTGCACCAGCCCATTTTAACCCATAAAAATTCAGCGCATCGGCAAAAACGGAATTAGCCAATCCTGCTTTTTGCCAAGGGAAAATTAGCACTAAACAAAATACAGGGATGATATAAATAAAGAGTATGCGCAAAGTCACATTGCGAATGGCATGCGGGATCATGCGTGCTGGGTTTTCGGATTCACCGGCAGCTAGACCAATAATTTCTGAGCCTTGATAGTTTACCAACAGTAAAACCATGGCGGTTAACAGGGACATGATGCCGTTGGGTAATAAACCACCATCCTTTAAAATGTATTTGAAGCCGATAATACCTGCGGGTTCAGTGCCGTGGATGACGCCAAAGAATATTAAAATGGCTAAGATAACGAAGCCCATCAGCGCGATAATTTTGACTAAGGCTAGCCAAAACTCAATTTCCCCAAAAGTGTCGACTTTTGCTAAGTTGATGTAGGTGATCAACAACCCAAAACCTACCGCCCAGATATAACCATTTATCCCAGTAAACATCTCCATAATGATGCCACCTGCCACACATTCGGCGGGAATATATGCCACCCAACTGATCCAATAAGACCAGCCGACGCCACAGGCAATAGCAGGGGAGATGAAATCAGCAGTATAGGTAACAAAAGATCCAGAGATAGGAATGGCAACAGCCAATTCTCCCATGCAAAGCATAGTTAAAAAGATAATTAGTCCGCCTAACATGTAGGCGATAAACACAGCCGGACCTACGAGATTAATGACTTCGCCGGTGCCTAGAAAATAGCAAGATCCAATGATCCCACCTAAGGCAATTAACTGGACATGACGATCTTTTAAACCGCGACGATATCCACTGTCTTTAATGGGTTTAGTTGACTCTGGATTATGTTTTTTCACGTGTTGTTTAGTTCTCACAAAAT
>SCSO01000066.1 GCA_004297865.1 Legionella sp. | reverse complement strand
ATCTATCCAAGATTTGGTAGAATATCGTTTAAAACATGAGTCACTTATTGAAGAAATTGCTTCAGCGAAAATGCCTATAGATCCTTATGGTGATTTTAGAATCAAAATTTTCGATAACCACATGGATAATTTGCAGCATATCGCCTTAATTCACGGCAATATTAATTTTAAAGAACCGGTTTTAGTTCGCATTCATTCAGAATGTTTGACTGGAGATACCTTCGGTTCTTCTCGCTGCGATTGTGGTTGGCAATTGGATGCTTCTATCAAAGCCATTGCTGAGCAAAATGGGATTATTTTATATTTGCGGCAAGAAGGGCGAGGAATTGGTCTCGCGAATAAGATCATGGCTTATGCTTTACAAGATAAAGGCATGGATACTGTCGAAGCGAATCAACAATTAGGTTTTAAAGCGGATCATCGCGATTATACGATTGGTGCAAAAATTCTCAGTTATTTGGGGGTTAAAAAAGTCTTTTTACTGACTAACAATCCCGATAAAATTTTCGCTGTGAATGCTTCAGGCATAGAAATAGTTGAGCGTTTACCTTTGGAAATGTCACCTACCGATAGAAATCTAAATTACTTGCAGACCAAGCGCGATAAATTAGGGCATTTGTTGAGTAATTTAAAATAAGTTTCCCCCGTGCCCGTCTTTATAAATACCGGGCACGAATATTACGTTGCAATCCCCACGCCTTTCCGCAACAAATACAAATTAAAAAACATCAAAACCACAATCGATCCCAAAATAATTCCCAATGCCAAAGGTATACTCACATCAGTAATTCCTAATATCCCATAGCGAAAAGCATTAATAATATAAAGAATGGGATTAAACAACGAAATTTGCTGCCAGAAGGGGGGTAATTGGTAAATAGAGTAAAAGACCCCACCTAAATAGATTAGCGGTGTAAGAACGAAATTTGGTACAAAAAGCACGTCATCAAATTTATCCGCGCAGAGTGCATTGGTGAAACCAGCTAGGGCAAATAAGGTCGAGGTACAAATCACCATCAACAGAGTAAGCCCCAAATTGTGAATGCTCAAATGAGTAAAGCACAAGGCGATGAGCGTGACAATCAACCCCACTAAAATTCCCCGTAAAATGCCGCCTAAAGTGTACCCTAAAAGGATTAATGAATTGGGCAGAGGAGACACTAAGACTTCTTCAATACTGTGTTGAAAACGATGATTCCACAAGGAAAAAGAGACGTTGCCATAAGAGTTGATAATAATGGCCATCATAATTAATCCTGGTGCGATAAATTCAGCATAGGAAATATGATAAAGCGTTTCGATATTAGTATTAGTGAAACTGCTGAAGATAACGAAATAAAGAGTAATAGTGACAGCAGAAGACACTAAGGTTTGTGGCCATATTTTTAGGAACCGTTTAAGCTCATCCTTAACAATGGTACAAAAGCCAATCCAATTGCGCTTAATGCTCATAACCATCGTCCTTTGTTACGGTGCGTGCAGTGAGATTTAGAAATAACTCTTCTAAGCGATTGGTTTTATTGCGCATACTTATAACATTCAGACTATGCTGTGATAATTCATCAAAAAGTTCAGAAATGCTTTGTTCTTTCTCTAAATAAACTTCTAGGGTGAATTGATCTAATAATTTACTAAAGAATTTTTTTAATGAAGGTGGGAAAGCAATAGGCGCTTCTAAATAAAGGATTAGGGTTTCCACTTCGAGCTGTTTTAGTAAAGAATTCGTTGTTGAATGTGCAATCACCCGTCCTTTATCAATAATCGCAATGTTTTTACATAAACTTTCAGCTTCTTCTAAATAATGTGTTGTTAAGATGATAGTCGTGCCTTGATTATTTAACTCTTGTAAAAAGTACCATATTGCACGTCGAGTGGCTAAATCTACCCCCGAAGTCGGTTCATCTAAAATAAGCAACTTGGGTTGATGAATTAAGGCTCGAGCGAGCATGAGTTTACGCTTTTGTCCTCCAGATAAATAACGTGCTTCTTCGTTGCGCTTTTCCCAAAGATCTAATTCTTTTAGATAAAACTCACTGCGTTCATGTGCTACGGCATGAGGAATACCATAATAACCTGCTTGAGTTTCTAAAATAGTTTGTACTTTTTGGGTTTTATTGAAGTTATATTCTTGGGGTACTAAGCCAATAAATTCTTTTGCTCTTTGTTTATGGGTATCTAAATTGTTAGCAAAGATAAAAATTTCGCCTGAGGTTTTATTGACTAAAGAGGTGATAATGCCGATAAGCGTCGATTTACCTGCGGCATTAGGCCCTAACAGAGCAAAGAAATCACCTTCCATCACGTCTAAGCTTATGTCATCAAGGGCCATTACTTTATTTTCGTATATTTTTTTTAAATGACGTATTTCAAGGGCTTTCATAATAAATGATAGTTTCCTGTAATAGCCTGAGATCTTCTTTGATTATAGATCAATATAGGGGGTTCAGGGTTAATCCTTTGTTGAGCTTGGCTTAGCATCAACCAACAGTGGTTATTTTATACTAATTATCAAGCTGTTATAGTTCAAAAAAAGCGCACTTTGCTTCTGTGGACTATACTCATGGTCTTAGTTATTGGCTAAGAGAGGCATTATCATGAATCATGACAAACGTCTTTATTTTGTGGGACATTCTGGAGCAGGGAAGGCTTTAGTGGCTAAGACAGTCGCAGAAAAGTTAGGTTGGCAATTTATTAACGCTGATTTTAGCTTAGAATTCCGTATCGGAAGGCATCTTGAGGAGATTTTAGAGGCAGATGGCCTAGCGAGCTTCTATAAGTGCCAAGGTGAAATCTTGGCTGCTCATTTGAATAAAGAAGAAATTGTGGTTTCTACAGATCCGAGTATTGTCTGTGAAAAGAAAAATAGGCAATTACTGGCTGAGGGATTTGTTGTCTATTTAAAAGTCAGTCCAGCAGTTCAAATCGAGAGAAATACGCGAAATCCAGCCCCTTTGATGCCCATTATTGA
>SCSO01000505.1 GCA_004297865.1 Legionella sp. | reverse complement strand
TCGTAATCAAGAGCTGAGGGCGCTCGCGAAGCTCAAGCTCTTTTTAGATACCGCACGTGCGTAGTACTTTGGTCCGCCTACCTGGGCTCGAACCAGGGACCGTCTCCTTAAAAGGGAGCTGCTCTACCGACTGAGCTATAGGCGGTTCGTTCTACCGTATCATTCTGGCCCGGTCTTTTCTAGTAGGTGAAGATATCGACCGTTTTCCCCTCAGCGTCTAATAACTTTATAGTGTCATTCTTCGTTGGCCACAGGTCATCGTTTCGGTTGCCAAGGTAGACGCGCCACACTCGTCCCTGGAAGTTCCGGTCACTTGCGTGGTACGTAATACAGCCGTTGTAGGTAAGGAATTCGCGTGCAAATGATTGGCACTTGTTTGAAGTGTTGCGCGGCAGATCAGTTGCCGTGGTGCAGCGAGGCACAGTAGTTATGGCTTCCTTACACTTCTGGTAATCATTAGCAGCGCCGTCATAGAATCGCGCAAAGTCGTCACGAGGCGAAGGACAACTTGATGAGAGCGAGGGATGGAAATTCTGTCGTTCCTCAAGATACCCGGAACAGGAGTTTTCTTTGAACGACACCCCAATAGGGGAGCGGCCAGTGGTGACAATCGCACGCTCGCCAGGCGAAAGGGTAATTGGCTGCGGGCTGTTTACTTTGCCGGTGCGAAAGAGCGCAACGCCCTGAGGGATTGAGGCGGAGGAATTGGTTCGTACAGAGATCAGCTTCCACCCAGTAATAGAGACGGGAGCGTCTGCACCGCTTGAGACGCTTATAGTTACGTACTCTTCGTCAGCATCAACACTCTTAAGCGGGCCGACACTTTTAGCAATTGAAACGATTCCGCGGTGTACGGACGGAGTTCCAAAGAGTCGGGACTCCTGAAGATCGCGCTGGAGGTCTTCGAGATCGTCTTGCGCCCGCCATAGTTCCGTTTGTGTTCGAGTCCCGCCGTTACCACCAAAGTTTCCCGTCCACCAATTAGTTTCGCTGCTACCCATATCCCAGAGATTGCCGTACCCGCGCTGTTCCTGATTTACGTTTGTGACCGGCGTGATGAAGGGGCCTGAGAAGGAGATGGGACGCTGGGGACCGCCCGTTGAAACCCATGCTACGAAAATGAAAGCAAATATTCCGAGAAAGAAGAATATGTCTGCGCGCATGCTCCTATGATAGCAATTACTTTCGCAGCTTCTCGAGTTCTTCGCGTACTACCTGCGCATCGCTCCAGGGCTCGCGCTCGCCATTGGCACGCAT
>SCSO01000065.1 GCA_004297865.1 Legionella sp. | reverse complement strand
TATAAGAATCGCCGGTAATATTGTGAATGTTGATATTATTGGTAGTTTAGAATTTGCTTGTAAAGCAGCTGGATCTAAATTAATTGTAGTTCTAGGCCATACCAATTGTGGCGCAATAAAAGGGGCTTGTGATGAAGCTGAATTGGGATATTTGACTCAGCTTTTAGAAAAAATAAAACCAGCAATCCACCAGGAAAAAACATTTAAAGAAAATCGAAACGGGAACAATCTCGCTTATGTCAACGAAGTTGCCAAAATTAATATCAAAAATAGCATTAACAATATTCTAAATAAAAGTAGTATTATAAAAGAGCTAAAAGATCAAAAAATAATTAATATTGTCGGTGGTTTGTACGATGTTTCCTCTGGGGAGGTCATATTTTTTGAAGAGTAAAAAGTAAAATAGAACCAAGGGCTGCACGCGTCATCTTAATATGCTGTTCTAAAATACCTTCTCACCGAGAAGGATTAACCCAAATTTGGAGGAATGATTTTGCGTCTGAATAAGCTCATGAAATTGATGTTCTGGATTGTGCTTTTTGAAAGCATAGGTTTTTTACTAGGTTTACTAACTCAGGCGAATATTTATCCCTGGTATATGAATCTTAATAAATCCTCCTTAACTCCTCCTGGGTTTATTTTTTCGGTTGTTTGGACTTTATTATATGCACTTCTTGCCGTCATTGCCTGGATTTTATCAAACCAGAATAAAGATGCTTCAAAAAAAGTTACTGTGCTTTTCGCATTACAAATGCTGATGAATTGGGCCTGGACACCGCTGTTTTTTGGGCTACACTGGTCTTTGTTCAGTGCTATTTGGCTTCTTAGCTTAACCTGTTTAAATATAATCTTAATCATTGAAGCTAAAACAACAGACAAAACCATTGCTTGGCTATTAGTTCCTTATCTACTTTGGCTAATGTTTGCCTCTTATCTCAACGTGGTCATCGCATTGATGAATTAAAGGAACTAAATCATGAATATTCTCATTGCAGGAGCCACTGGATTTATTGGTACTGTATTAGCTAATCACCTCTCCCATAGACATAAGATTACAGTGCTTGGCCGTAAATTGGAGAAGCTAGAGTCGATTTTTTCCAAAGATGTGAGTAAATTAACCTGGGATAACCTAAAGACTCACGATGCCCAACAATACGATCTCATTATCAGTTTGTCCGGCTCTAGTATTGGCGATAAACGCTGGAGCACAAAGATAAAAAAGGAGCTTATTGAATCACGTACTAGAACCAATCAGCAACTCGTTGAATGGCTTATCAATCAACATGCTAAACCTCGGTTTTTTTGTGCTAATGCCATAGGAATCTATGGGGCGCAAAAACTTAGTACTGAATTTTTTGATGAAAAGTCTCCTCTTCCTCAGTCATCTGATGATTTTTTACAGCAGTTAGCACTTCTCTGGGAGCAGTCGCTTAAGGATGCCATCGATACAGGAATACCTGTGACTACATTAAGATTTGGCGTTGTGTTAAAGCAAGGAGAAGGCATGCTGAAAAAATTGGAGCTGCCATTTCGCCTAGGATTAGGAAGTGTTTTGGGTAGTGGTAATCAGGGACTATCATGGATTTATTATAAGGATTTAATCAATGCGATTGATTTTCTTATAGAACATCAAGAAGTAACTGGACCAGTTAACATCACAAGCCCTTACCCGATTACCCAAGCAGAGTTTGCTCAACAACTTGCAAAAGCCCTAAAACGACCTCTTTTTCTTAAAACACCAGAGCTGATGATTAAGATTTTATTTGGTGAGATGGGGGAATATTTGCTACTCAAAGGACAAAAAGTAATTCCTAAACGCTTGAGTGAACTCGGGTTTAAATTCACTTACCCCAAGATAGAATCTGTATTAGTTGAAGAGTTTCATAAATGAGAGGGACTCATATTTTCAGAAGATGAAATAATTTAATTTGAGTGCAATTATGAGAAACCATCAGATATTTTCCTCAATTTGAAAAATATCGTGTCCTTCATTAAAAAAATCCAAGGCATAATGAAGCTGTCCTTGAGTTTCTGCGTGTATTTTAAAGAGAGCCTGAGATTTCTCTACAGTAGAATTTAATTTAGCTAAGAGTTCAATTCCCGCTGATTTTGCTTCAGGAGCACCAGCTAATTTAGCTATGGTTGCAATATGTCGGTTATCTATATTTCGAATTAAACCTGAATACTTTGATTCTACTGTATAGGTGAATGGCGCAATGGGAATTTCTTTCATGCCGCCTTGTGCTTTGCAAATGGCTTTAAATTTTTTCAGTGCTTCACCACTCTCAAGAATCGTTTTAGCAATTGCCAATCCATTTGACTTATTCGCCTTAGGAGAAAAATCAATAATATGTCCTGCCAAAAGAAGGGCGTGTTCGCGTAGATCAGCTGGGGCATGTGGTTCATTTTGAAGAACCGCTAATATGTCGCGAGCTTCAAGAGCCGGTCCAATGCCTTGCCCTATAGGTTGTGAGCCATCGGTAAATATGACTTTAATCTCTATATTAAATTGACCTGCAATATAGTGTAATAAGGTCTTGAGCTGCTCTGCTTGATCTAAAGTTCTGATTTTAGCAGTCGTTCCAATAGGAACATCAATCACAATATGGGTTGAACCTGCAGCAATTTTTTTTGAGATAATAGACGCAACCATTTGACCCATGCTATCCAGGTTTATAGTGCGTGCAAGTCTAATGAGTAGATCATCTGCTGGACTTAGGCCTAAAGCGCCACCCCAGGTAATGCAACCCTGTTCTTTTTCAATGATCCTTTTTATTGCGGGGATATCATGGGTTACGTTAGTAAATACTTCCATCGTATCCGCAGTCCCTGCTGGAGACGTAATTGCTCGTGATGAGGTTTTAGGAATCAAAAGCCCATATGCTGCAACGATGGCTACCACAATAGGAGTAGTTCTATTTCCCGATAATCCACCAACACAGTGTTTATCTACAATCAAAGGTGATGACCAGTTGATTTTCTGACCGGTATCAACCATCGCATGAGTTAAATGAAGAATTTCTTGATTGCTTAATCGGTTTCCCCCACTGGCAGCGATAAACATCGCGATGTGTATATCTGATAATTGCCCTGATACAACATCTTGGATAATCGATTCTGTTTCTAGCTTACTTAATTCGTTCCCATAAATTTTTGAGCGGATATAATTGACCGATTCAAGTGTTTTAGGGTGGGCGATGGTAATTTCATCACCTGGATTAGCTGATAATAATTTCCAGGCATAATTAGATAAACTTGCTTCGTTATGTTTCAAAAGATTGGTTTCAATGATATTGATTGTGGCCATAATAGAGCGTTCATTGAGCTTAACCATCACTCTAGCTTGGGCATTAAACCCCTCTGACTTACAAATAAAGCAATCAGCGCGCATATAAACAATAGGTTCTTTATATGTGTTAATACCTAAATATTTTAGGGAAAGCTTATTTTTTGTTGTCAATTTTATTAAACCAAAAAAATCTTTATAAATCATTTTAGAGTAATTTATATTAAAAAACCAAAAAATAAATCTATAATCATATATTACCTTTTTTCTAGAGTCTTTATGAGAATCCAATTTTTAGGTGCAGCCCAAACGGTCACAGGATCGAAATACCTGATTAAAACTAATCAAATCAATATATTGATAGATTGTGGCCTTTTTCAAGGATACAAAGAATTGAGGTTAAGAAATTGGGCATCTCTTCCTATTAACCCTCAAGAAATTGATTATGTGTTATTAACTCATGCCCATATTGATCATAGCGGCTATATTCCGCTGTTAATAAAAAATGGTTTTCGCGGAAAAGTCCTTTGCACCGCAGCAACAAAAGATTTGTGCAGTATTTTATTGCCAGACAGCGGTCATCTTCATGAAGAAGATGCGCGTTATGCAAACCGGAAAGGCTATTCTAAACATCATCCTGCCTTACCGCTCTATACGCAAAAAGAAGCTGAAGAGTCATTAAACTATTTTCAGGTGGTTTCCTTTGAAGAGCGCATTCAAATTGCTAAAAATATATACGCTACTTTTTATTATGGTGGGCACATTTTAGGCGCATCTTTCATTCGTTTAGAGCAGGGCGATACCTCTATATTATTTTCGGGCGATCTGGGTAGACAGTCAGATCCGTTGATGTTTGCCCCTAAAGAACCTCCAACCTCTGATTTTATTGTTGTTGAATCTACTTATGGCAATCGCATTCATGACAATACTGATCCCTCGATTCAGTTAAAAGCAGTGATTAATCGTACTGTAAGCCGTGGCGGTTCCATAATTATCCCTTCATTTGCTGTGGGAAGAACTCAGTCATTACTTTATTATCTTTATGAATTAAAATCTAAAAACGAAATCCCTGATATTCCTGTGTACGTTGACAGTCCAATGGCTACCAACGCCACAAAACTTTTTGCTCACTACGCTGAACAAAATCGATTAACAAAAGACCAAAATAAAGCGGTATGCGCAGTAGCTCAATATATTAATTCAGTCGACGAGTCCATTGCCTTAGATAATCAAAAATTTCCCTCTATTATCATTTCAGCAAGTGGGATGGCGACAGGGGGGCGCGTTCTTCATCACATTCGTCATTTTGCACCTAAGCCTGAAAATACCATTTTATTTAGTGGTTTTCAGGTAGGTGGAACTCGTGGGGATAGGATGAATCGAGGAGAGAAAGAAATAAAAATGTTTGGCCAAATGATTCCAATTCGTGCTGAAATAGTACAGATAGAAAATATATCTGCACATGCAGATTCTCTTGAAATGCTTCATTGGTTATCTCTTCTAAAAAAAGCGCCGCGTAAACTATTCATCACCCATGGTGAAAAGGAAGCAGCACAAGCACTAAAAGCTACAATAGAACAAAAATTTCATTGGAAATGTGTCATACCTTCGTATCTGGATTCGGAAATATTATGTGAGGAGCCTAAATGAAAATGCAGGCTAAATGGCAAACGTTTATTGTGTTTCTTTCTCTCATTAGTATCAGTATCTATCTTATTCTTAGCTCTTTAAACACCACATTCACAAATGCTCCGTTGCTATTTTTAATTATTATTGGTGGAATACCTTTATTCCTGCAAATTTTCTCGAAGCTGCTAAGAGGGAATTGGGGTGCTGATTCTCTTGCGGCCATTGCGTTAGTGACAGGGATTATCCTACAACAATATTTAGCTGCATCCTTAATTATTCTAATGCTAGCCAGTGGTCAAACATTAGAACGCTATGCTCGGCATAAAGCTTCTTCTGTTTTATTGGCCTTAGTAAACCGAATGCCTACCCTTGCTCATCGAAAGAGTAATGGTGAAATTGTTGATATTCCCTTGGTTGACATGAATATTAATGATGAAATTGTTATCTATCCACATGAAACTTGTCCTGTAGATGGCCTTGTCATTGAAGGCAATGGCACTATGGATGAGTCTTATCTTACGGGAGAACCTTATCAAATTTCTAAGGCACCCGGTGCCGCTGTTTTATCAGGGGCTATCAACGGAGAATCGGTGCTCATCATTCAAGCAGCCAAGCTACCCGTGGATTCAAGATATGCGACTATTGTGAAGGTATTAGAAGAAGCCGAACAAAAACGTCCATCAATTCGCAGGTTGGGTGATCAAATTGGAGCTATTTTTGCGCCTGTAGCACTTTTATTCGCAGCGGGCACCTGGTATTTTACCAATGATGCTGTTCGGTTTCTGGCTGTACTGGTTATTGCCACACCTTGTCCTTTATTAATTGCTATTCCCATTACAATTATTAGTGCTATTTCACGAGCGGCGAAGCAAGCGATTATCATAAAAGACCCGATTGTGTTAGAACAATTACCGACGTGTACGACCGCTATTTTTGATAAAACAGGAACGCTGACCTACGGACAACCCACGTTAACTGATATTTACACCGCACAAAATTATACAAAGGAACAAATACTGCAATACGTTGGTAGCCTTGAGCGTTATTCAAAGCATCCTCTCGCTAGCGCTGTAATTAAGGCAACACAAGAACGCCATATTGATTTATTAGAATCGACGAATGTATCGGAGAAGCCGGGACAAGGTTTGAACGGCATCATAAATCATCGAAAAGTGAACGTTACAAGCCGAAAAAAATTATTAGAAATGATGCCTGAATCTAAATCATTACTACCTCCAGTTTCTCCAGGATTAGAATGCATTATTTTACTAGATAGCCAATATGCAGCA
>SCSO01000064.1 GCA_004297865.1 Legionella sp. | reverse complement strand
GTGGTTCTTATGCCGGTGCAATAGGTAAACCTCAATTTATGCCCAGCAGCTATCGTTATTATGCGGTGGATTTTGGTAACAAAGGCAAGAGGGATCTGGTTAATAACAACGAAGATGCTATTGGCAGTATAGCCAATTATTTTCATAAACACGGTTGGAAATCCCGAGAAGGTATTGCGCAATTGGCCAATGTGCAAGGAAGACAATATAAACGAATTCGTACGAATCCTCGTAGAGCCAATTATCACTATTACCAATTAGAATCTGCAGGAATACGTCCCGTTACCGCAGCATATCATCACCCCGGAAGAGCCGCACTCATTCAGTTGACGACCAAAGCAGGAAGTGAATATTGGCTAGCCTATCCTAACTTTTTTGTGATAACTCGCTACAATTCAAATCCCCAGTACGCCCTGGTGGTTTACCTTTTATCGCAACAATTAAAACAACAATGGGCAGAATTGAATACCCAAAAGTTGAGAGCTTATGTATGATAGGAATGAGCTTTCTTTAATGTAGAAAGCAATTAACCCAGTTCACTAAATAGAGTTCGACTCATGGATACTTGTTTTTTATTTGTTAAACATCTCGATGAAAAGGGTTGCTCCTCTTTGAAGCTGAGTAGTGATGGTGAGCTCATTGCACCCTTACAACATCGTAGTTTTGCCGAGCTTCATGACCTACAAAAAGAAACAAAAACAATTATCGTTGAATCTTGTGCTCATGCCACTTTAATCGACTTAGAACTTCCCTGGCTTGCTGAACGTAAAGCGCGGGTGGCTATTCCTTATGCTTTAGAAGACAAATTGGCTCAATCTGTAGAGCAACTGCATTTTTGTTTCGATAAATTTAGATATCAAAATAATCATTACCTAGTGACTGTGATCAGTAAAACTCGCATGCAATTTTTAATGCAAACTTTGGCAGAACAGCACATTGAATACGCTTTCATTACTTTGGATTGGTTTGCATTAGCACCCCAAGAGCTATGTGTAAGTGAAGCTACCCTGCTGGTCAACAATGATGATTTTAAAGGGGCGCTTTCTGGTGAATTAGCCTTAAGTTATCTCAGCAAACATATATTAAACCCTGCATTAACTTTCCAAGACAGTCAAATAATTACAGATTTGACTGCCCCTTCAAAAGAAGAACATTCTTTCCTTTGGATAGCTAGAAATTTATTAAAAACGAAACCTTTCAATCTTTGCCAAGGTGAAATGCGACACGAGCAAACCAAAGATTGGTTAGAAAAAGGGTATCAAATCGCCGGCATACTCTGCGCTGTTTGGATAAGCTCAGTCCTGCTGATCAATGCTTTGACGTTATACTCCTTAAACAAACAAACCGCAGTTGTAGATGCGGAAATCGCGACCGTCTACAAAGATTTTTTCCCGGATGCCAAACAAGTGATTAGCCCTAAATTTCGTATCAAGCAATTGTTGCAAAGCGATACCTCGGATAGTCAGGGTCATTTCTGGTATATCATGAATCAATTGGCTCAAGCTTTTAGTAAGAATAAAGTCACTATAGAGCAATTACGTTATCAAAATAAAACTGTCTCGGTTACTTTAGCCAGTGCTGATTTTGCTAGCCTAGAGACTTTTGAAAACCAATTAAAACAATTAAAACTGAACGTTAAACGTACGCAAGCCTCAACTCGCGACCAACAAGTAGTTGCTACTCTGGAGCTCTCGTGAAAGATTATTTTAATTCGCTTAATGAACGTGAAAAATGGATGGTATTAATTGCCGGGGTTTGTCTTGTTGTTTATTCTTTTTATTATTTTATCTATTCGCCCTTAAGTACTAGAGTTAGTGATCGATCCACACAGCTCGTGGAAAAAATAGATACTTTGAATTGGATGAAAAAGATAAAACAAGAACATCATTCCTTAAAGAAAAAGCAAAATATCTCTAATAGCCAACTATTAACTTTAATCGCAAACCAACTGAAAAAAGATAATACTTTGAATTTCCCCTTTCAATTGCAACAAACTAGCTCAGGGGAAATTCAATTATCCTTTGACGAAGTGCCACTGAGTTTATTTGTGGCTTGGTTAATGAAGATTAATGACCAATACGCCATTTCCATCAAACAGTTCGATATAGAACGCACTAAAACGGCTGGAATTGTTAAATTAATGATCATTATTAATGGGGTTGCTTAATAGCAACCCTGGTTATTCCTGAATTGAATTTTGCACACTACCCCAATTTTTAACTCCAGCCCCTTGTTTTAAATCGGCAGGCAAAGAATTAAATGCTTTTTTAGCAGCTTCTTCATTATCATAGCTTCCGTAAAAACCCTTATAATGCGATTTACCATTATCTTGGTATTGTACTTGAGCACGACGATCGCCCTTAGGAGCTTGATACAGTTTTTTAGCCACTTGTGCTGCTTTTTCGTCATCAGCTACTTCAATGGTATAGCCTTGTGGATTTTGGTTTTTTACCCAAGTCTTATCACGATCTTTAAAAGAAACCGGTGAATGATAAGCGCCTACATGATAAGAATCGGGAACATTTACCGCTTGAGATGATAAATTGCGAAACTGATTATCATAATAATAACTACCAGAATGCTCTATAAACCCTTGTGGATATAAACCACTGTCGTCATATGCGTAAGTTCTGTACACTGTTTTGCTTTCATAGGTGGTACAGGAGGTTAAACCGTATGCACAGAGTACCACACAGAGTAATTTAAGCTTATTATTCATGACTTCTCCCCTCGTTTATAATTTTTATTATTCCTTTATTAGTTGTTATCTACCGAAATTAAAAAAACTTTAGGTATTTGTGTTGTTTTGACCCAAATCATCGCTTAAAGTAGATAATTTGCGTTAAAAGGCGACCAACATGTGGACTCATAGACGTTCAGGACAAACAAATCAGCGCGGTTCCCAGGATCACCGGGAGCCTTACGAACGGGATAGAACACGCGTCATTCATTGCCCAGCTTTTAGACGTTTACAACGCAAAACCCAAATTCTAGGCACCGATGAAGGCGATTTTCATCGAACCCGCTTAACTCATTCTCTAGAAGTGGACTCCATTGGACGTAGCATTGTTCGTAATTTGCTCATTAACCCTAACCAGCAAGCCCTATTAAATAGCTTGCTTCCTACTGATGATTTAATCAGTGTGATTTGTTTGTTGCATGATATTGGTCATCCCCCCTTCGGGCATGGCGGTGAAGTGGCGTTAAACTATATGATGCGCGACTATGGAGGCTTTGAAGGAAATGGTCAAACTTTGCGCCTTTTAACCAAAGTTGAAAACAGCTATGGTCAGTTTGGCTTGGATTTAACTCGTCGTGCTTTATTAGGGATATTGAAATACCCCGTTAGACGTTCTGAGGTCATCGCACCACAACAACCCCCCATTCATGAGTCCATTCACAAAACCATTAAAATTAATGATTGGTTGCCACCCAAAGCCTATTTTGATTGTGAACAAGCCGAAGTGGATTGGTTATTAGCCCCCTTTTCCGACCAGGATAAAGAGCGATTTCAATCTTTGGCAAGAAAACCTAAGGGCATGCAGGTTGGCAAATCTGCTTACCATAGTTTTGATTGTTCCATCATGAATACTGCTGATGACATTGCTTATGGAGTCCATGACTTAGAAGACGCCATTCACTTACGCCTAATTAACAGCGAACATTTGGATAGCGAAGAATTTAGACAACTATTAAGTGATACACCCCTAGCTAAAAATCAGGATAAACTGATCAGTGCGCTATTTTCTGCAGATATTTGTCTGCGTAAGCAAACAATAGGTGAAATAGTTAATTATTTTATCACTTCTACTCATATTGTGACTGCTGATGAAGCCTTTGAGAATAGCGTGCTCAAATACAATATCGATTTGGTTCCCGAAGCAGCTGCCTTATTGAGTTTTTTAAAACAATGTATCTATACCAATGTCATTGATTCTCAGGAAGCACGAACATTTGAATATGGTGGACAAACCGTTGTTTTAAGATTATTCGATGCCATCGGCTCAAATCCTACTAGTTTATTGGATAATAAAAATCGGGAATTGTTTAAAGCCGCAGAGGATGAAACTGCCGCTTACCGAGTGGTTTGTGACTATTTGGCCAACATGACCGACGAATACGCATATCGCATGCATGAACGATTATTCGGATTTAACACTCGCACTATTTTTGAAAGATTATAGTGAAATATAAGAATTTTCTTATGGCATAAATTCTAAGTATTGATTATTGTACCCGCATTATCTGAGGTTGTGGAAGGAGCAGTTTTTTCTACAACCTCGTTTCTGTGGGGAACATTTAAATGGATTTAGATACGGAATTAGTACTATTACTAAACCGATCCGTCATTGGCGAAAAAGCTCATAATTTAATTGAAATAGGTGCAAATCCTGATGTTTTAAATGCAAGTGGTTATAGCCTACTGCATATCTTCATTTTTAATCGCCAATTTGCTCAAGCCTTTAACTTGGTCAAAAAACTTAAAGCCAATATTAATATTAAAGATAATCATGGTCGCTCACCTTTGTATTATATGCTTGAAGATCATTATCCTATAGATCAAATCATTAATATGATCAAAAACGGAGCTGATCCAAGAACTACCAATAGAGAAGGGCAAGCGGCGTTGAGTCTATTGTTAAAAAATAATTTTAAATTCGTGCTAGAGCTGATTATCAGTCAACCTGAGTTATTACATTTTAAAGATAACAATGGAACCTTACTGGAGAATATGCTGAATATTCGCCAGCAAACTCCATTCACTGCAGCGGAATATATCGGTTTGGTACGGTATGGGGCTAATGGTAATATTAGTGATAAACAAGGTTCTTCTTTACTGACTGTAATTAATGAAATCGGCACTCTCAATGAAGTAAAAGAATTTGTTGTGTTAAATAAAATTTCGCCGCATGAACGGATTAATTACACTTGCAAATTGATGGGTTATTTTATTTATCAAGAATTAGATCATTTAGTCGCTGATCTACAAAATAATAGTTTAACTCCCAAAGAGATTGTTTATCTTGGTAGATACCCAACGGGTAAAGAACAAATGATTCAATACATTAAAACCTTAGATCTAGAGGCGCAAATAGATATGGTTAATCTTTGCTTAGTTGAAGGCTCTCCATTAAATGATTTTTTTTCAGTGCAAAGAGGTTGGTTTATGACCTCAAACAATAGAGGGACTTTAGCCCAATTAAGACAAATGCAAATTGAGCTTTATCAAAGACTAGAAAAAGAGAATGCAGCCTATGACGGAGTAATTTTAATGCCCCCTGAGCCTTAACATATCATTGAATGCGATATTAGACTTTAAATCTTCAGCGTTTAAAGTTTCATGGGAAACAGGACAGCTATGATTTTCATTGACCCATTTAAAAATCCCTAATTGTGCTCTATCACGATCATCGTTAAATGAATGGCCATGGTGGTCAACTACCACATTAATTCCATCCAGTCCTAAAAGGTCGTGGGTTATAGGATCAATGAGTACATCTTCAATCGCCTGTTCTGGCATGGCTTGGGCTGGTGGGACTGGTTGGGCTTTTAAACCAAATAAAATATCATCCCAACTCGAATATCGCAGTTGCTCTACTTTATCCTGAAATTTATCAGAATGGTATACATCACTATATTTAGGGTACTCATCCATTTTTGCGTATAATAACGCTGCAAAGGTTTGTATTTTATCTCGAGAATTCTCGTAAAATTCTCCAAATTTATCACTAAGATACCCAACAGGGAAAAGGATAAGGGACAATCCACATAATGCAGCACCAGTTAAGGTACTAATAAAACGCACTGTTTTGCTAGACAGTGTATCTTCTAAAAAAGGAAATAAATATTCTAGGGTTTTAAAAAGTAAATATGGTCCTAAAGCTAAAGGGCCTCCTAATACAGTAGCACCGATATTCCACATGGCTTGGAAGAAACTTTCCACGTTGGTAAACAAGAGAAAATTATCGAAAAAGGAGTAATTTTTAAAAGAATTAGTTAATTTAATCAATTCGTTAAGAAAAGTAAGATGGGCTTGTCTAAAAATCCATAAAAGGCTGTCCACCACATAAAGAGCTAGTGCTACGGGTACGCCTATTACTGGTCCAATCACAAATCCTAATGCTTCGCCTATCCAACCAAATATTCCACGAAATAAACTAACACCTTTGTCATCGGCATAATATATATGCATGTAATCCAGATAATTAGGATCAAAGGGACCCACAAATAAGAAAACAGAATAATCAATAATCAGACCAGGTAAGCCAATAAGGTTACGTAAGAGTCGACGCATGAGCACATGGCCCAGGGTAAAACCTTTAACAATATATCGATACATTTTTAAATCTTTATAGTTTAATTGGCGGCATTTTGGACAAATTAGAATCAAATGTCAAGTTTTTGTAGGTGGGGGCTTGATCCAACATAACCATTTTAGCTTTGCTCAAAATTTTTTAGTTGGGTCTCGACCCAACCTACAAAAATGGATTCACTATGTTAAAGAAGGGGTTAGAGTTGTTTCGCTGTTATTAGAGGTTTCTACGGGAGAATAAGCTCCAAAAAAACTGGAAGCGTATCCCATCATACTGCTTGCGACTTTAGAACCTGCATTAAAACAAGAACTTACGCAACCATACAGACCATTGGTTAACGCGGAGGTTTTGGCACCAATTTCAGGACCAACGACAGAACCTGACAAATTTGCGGTAATGACGACTCCCATATACAGCATCTTAAGCAAGGCTGCTTCATCGTTATACATCCAATACAAATAAACTACCAAGCCCGTAAATTTAGCGTATTTCTTAGCTTCTTGAATCTTTTCATTACTTCTATTATACGAGGCAAAAAGGTCTAATAAGATGAGGCAAGAACTTATACTGACTAAAACGTTTTGTTGATAGATACGTAAAACAGCGGCGCTCACAAGAGCAATATCTTCTGCTGTTTTTTGATTCACTTGGAGGAATTCAACACTCTTTAAATAAGTTGCTAAGGCTTTAACTAAGGCTCCATTAAAAAATCCAAGAGCTCCTGCGTAGAGATATCTAGAAGATATCAAAGAATCGACTACATTGATGATGGGATTAAGTTCTTGCTCTAAATGCTGAAATAACGATCCAGGGAAGTCGGTATTAGATGGTGCACTCACCACATTCAATGAGAGTTTTTCTGCATTCTGCTGAAAATCATTTTCATATTGAGAAAATAATCCTAGTGCTTGAATTAATTCGATTTTATCAGTCATACACGCATCAAAAAAAAGCTTAACTATGATAATTTTACACGAAATGTATTAAGGAAATATTAAGAGGATAAAAAGCGGGCATTTTTTTGTTGGGTAAAAATTGTGGGTTGGGTCATGGATTTTTTTGTTGGGTCACGACCCAACCTACTATGATGTTACAAGACACCTTTGTCGTCGTTACAAATTCTAATAAAATGTAGGTTGGGTCATGACCCAACATAACTTACTCTCCAAATACCCCCAAACTAAAATCGTCTTTATATCCCCAATTTTTGGGATATAACCCCTGATTTATTGCACGATGAATGCTGGAATACGGCCAATCAGAAGCATTTTTAACATATCCATGTTTAACAGGATTGTAATGAATATAATTTAAATGACGCTCATAATCATTTTCGTCACGAATAGCATGCTCCCAAAATCTACGTTGCCAAATCCCTCTTTCATTTTTTTTCTTTCTTATAAAATTGATATATTCATGATTATAAATTTCCCTAGAAAAATACCCTTTAATCAAACGCAAACGTAGGGAGTAATTTCCATCATTTTCAGGTAATGTGATAAGCATATGAAAATGGTCGTGGAGAATTACTATTCCATCTATATCAAAAGGATG
>SCSO01000063.1 GCA_004297865.1 Legionella sp. | reverse complement strand
GTGTGCTCTTCCGATCTGGTGAATTGTTCTAATAAAGCATAGTCCGCCTGCTCTAAACCAAGCTCTTTATGTAAACGTTCTAACTGATTTTGCTGACTCGCTAAAACCAAAACTTTACCCAACATGGAAGAGTCTGCTTGAGGTGCTTGTGCAACCCATTGGGGCTGATAATAGGCGGTGCTCACTGTTTCATTAACCACTGCAGCCAAAGTAAATTCATGTATATCAAGTAATGACTTACCTTCTAAATCAGTGACCTGAATATTAAAAGTAGGAAAGGCTTCTTCGTCCGGTGCAGAGCTTAAATGAACCCAAACCTGACAACTACGAGTCAATGGTGCATGCAGTGTTAAATGATTAATAGAAAAAGGTAAATACAAGTTCTGGCGATTTTTTAATAAAGCTTGCGTGCATTGCAAAACACCGTCAAGAAGACAGGGATGAAGTTGATACCCTTCTATGGCAATATTTTCTGCTAACTCTAATTCTGCCAATAATTGCGTGTCATTATATTGTAATTGTTTAATCACTTGAAAACTTGCGCCATAATTCAAGCCGGCTTTTTTAAAGTATGCATAAATAGCTTCAGGTGATTGTTGTTTAGGGAATTCGCTTACTTTATTCAAATGAAATAAAGGCGTCGCTGAGGAATAATGAATGCGTCCGCTAACAAATTGTTCTTGCGCATAGCCTAAACTAAAAGCCACATCTTGACCGGCGGCAGTCAGCTGTAATTCCAAAGTGTGTTGCAATTCAAAAGATTTAATGGGTTTTTGCCATATAATTTGGCTCATGGCACGTACGGGTTGATTTTTAAGTGCCAAATTAGCAGCCACATAGGCCATTTCCAAACATAGAGCACCGGGTAATACTTTTTCCTGATGGACCTGATGTTCTTGCAAATAAAACTCATTGCCCTGAAAGCGCTTAGAAAACAGCACTTGATTTAAAGTGGATTGATTCGCATCAAGCAAAGCATGCAAACGTCCTAAACGCTGCGCTTTCTGCGCAATCCAATGAGAATCTTTGGCAAATGGATAGGTAGGCAAAGACATTCTTTGCTGAAAATCACCATATATAGATTGCCAAGCTATAGCCTCACCTTGTCGATATTTTTGCCCAAAAACCTGCAAAGCTGAAGTCGAATTGATCGTAGAATTTTCACCCGCTGCAAGCGCAGTCAACAACTCTTCTACTGAAGAGACTATCACTGCAAAACGCTGGGCGAAATGTTGTCTACCAACATTTAAGGTATAGGATAACGTGGCTAAACAAGGTGAAGAATTTTGCTGAGTTAACCAAGTGTGCAGATCTTTTTTACGTTGCTCTAAAGCTATTTCAGTTTGCGCAGATAAGCAAATGAGATAATCCTGGTGAGGATAGTCTGCTCTTTTTTCTGATGCAGGCGCTTCTTCAATCACTATATGAGCATTCGCACCACCAAAGCCGAAAGAACTAATCCCCGCTCGGCGTGGAGTGGTTTGTCCTTTAGGCCAAGGATAACTTTTATCGAGCAAATAAAAAGGACTGTCAGTAATATCGATATAAGGATTAACCGTGTTTAAATGTAAATTAGCCGGTAGTGTTTGGTGACGTAGAGCCAATAACATTTTAATCAGGCCCGCAATCCCCGCCGCAGACTCTAGATGACCAATATGGGTTTTCACTGCGCCTAAAGCACAATAGTTTTTACCTAAATCCTTTTTCTCTTGTACTAAAGCTAATTGTTGAAATGCTTTTTTCAACCCATTAATTTCAATAGGATCGCCTAAAGGGGTGCCTGTACCATGAGTTTCAATGTATTGAATACTTTCCACCGGAATTTGTGCACGTTGACAGGCGCTCACTATCACTTCCGCTTGTGCATTGGGATTTGGTGCAGTCAGTGTATTAACGTGTCCACCATGGTTAACCGCGGTACCTTTAATGACACCGTGAATCTGATCACCATCAGTTAGAGCTTGCGATAGTTTCTTTAAGAGAATCGCGCCTACCCCTTCACCACGGACATAGCCATTCGCGTCCTTATCAAAGGTTTTACAACGTCCGTCTTGGCTTAACATACCTGCTTGATTAGCGGAATTAAAGGAAGTGGCGCTGGATAAAATATTCACCCCACCAGCGATGGCCAGTTCGCAATCGCCTTGCAAGATAGCCGATACCGCTTGGTGAATGGCAACTAAAGAACTTGAGCAAGCGGTATCAATCGCTTCACTCGGTCCTCGTAAATTCAACACATAGGAAATACGATTAGCAATCATGCTATTCATCGTACCCGTAGTTAAATATGCATCCATGACGCCTTGTTGTTGCAACAACTCAGCATAATCATGATTAAAGACACCAACAAACAATCCCGTTTTGACTGCCGCAATGGCGTCAGGAGCATAGCCTGAATCTTCGATAGTCTTCCATACCGTTTGTAAAAAAAGTCTTTGCTGGGGATCGATTAATTCTGCTTCCCGGGGTGAAATATTAAAAAAGGCTGCGTCAAATTGATCCACATGATCAATAAAACCACCCCACTGCACCGCAAACTCTTCCGTGTTCCAACGTGCACGCGGTAATTCACTGATGCAATCTTTCCCTAGCGCTAAATTATTCCAAAAGTCATCCAGATCGGCAGCTTGCGGAAATATACCGCTCATACCAATGATGGCAATATCATTGCATTCTTGCTGAATGACAGTGTCATTTTTCGTTTGCACGACAGGAGTATTTTGACTTTGTATATGGTCAACATAAAAAGCAGCAAGGCTAGTGAATTCATACAAAGCTGCTGGTGATAAATTCAAGCCGTAAGTTTCATTAATACGATTAGTGAAGTGAATCATATTCACCGAATCAAAAGCATAGCGACTTAAAGGTGCTTCTAGATCAATATGTTTCGGATCTATATTTAATACGTCGGCAACCAATTGAACAAAAGGTTCATGACTGGGCAACTGCTGGGTTGTCTGCTTAATTTCTTCTTGAGCAAATCGTGCAAACTGACCTTCTTTAAATAAAAGTTGCGCCCTTTTTCTTTGTAATTTACCACTAGCCGTTTTAGGAATACTTCCTGGGGGGCTGAAAATGACTTCATGGACATCCACCCCATGTGCTTTAGTTATAGCATGACGGATTAGATCGCTGAGTTGCTGCCCTTGTTCATTGCTATAATGATTTAATTCCTGAGCGATGATGATTTGTTCTTTACCCGCAATTTCTAAAGAAAAGGCTACTTGGGGTAAATTAATTTCCCAGGGTACCAGATTTTTAGCCACCGTCATTTCCAGATCTAAGGGATAGTATTTCTTACCATAGATGACCATGACTTCTTTTAACCGACCGGTTAAATAAATTTGCTGATCACGAATAAAACCTAAGTCACCCGTACGAAAATATCTGAGTTTACTGTCAGCCACTTGGACATCGAATACTTCTTGGTTTTCTTCAGGACGTTGCCAATAACCACTGATAACCGATTTGCCATGCAGCCAAATTTCACCAACTTCACCCTCCGGCAAAGCGGTTTTGCTTTCCGGATCGACGGCTAAAGCTTGGAATCCTGATAATAATTTACCGCTACTAATTAGGCGGCGTTGATCTGCATCTATAAATTCTTCTGGTTCCGTACCAAAAGGAGTGACTGCAATTGCCCCTGACACTTCCGACATCCCATAGGCTGAAGAAAAATGCTTTAAAGCAAAACCACAGGCGCTAAATTTCTCGACGAATGCATTCAAGGTGCGCGCTTGCACCATGTCGCCACCATTGACTGCCACTTGCCAATGCTGTAAATCCAATTCGCTTACTTCATTTTCTAGCACATGACGAACGCAAAGATCATAACCAAAATTAGGACAACCTCCATGGGTACCTTGATATTTGGAAAGAGCTCTTAGCCAAAGTGACGGTTTATTAATAAATACTGCGGGCGGCATAATGATGGCCGGAGTGCCATGATACAAAGGAACTAATAAGCCACACACTAATCCATACACATGCGTATGCGGTGCCCAATTCACTGTCACGCTGTTTTGGTCATAATGCCAAGCGTCAATGGTATCACGTATATTTTGTTGTAAATTGCCATGGCTAATGGTTGCTGCTTTTGGTGCTGAGGTAGAACCAGAAGTGTATTGTAAGTACGCGATTGTTTTGTCGGTGATTTTAGTGGGTTGAACATTCTCTGCCATTTTCGGACTTATTTTATCAGTGGCACAAGCAATGATTTTGCGCTTAATTAATTTTTTCAAAGGTCCGCGATAACTATCCAGTGCTAACACAGCTGCCACATCAGCATCTTCGGAGAGAGTGTTGAATAAAGTACGTTGCTTACTTAGGTCTTCTAATTTAGGGCAACTCAACGGTACTGCAATAGCCCCGGCATACCAACATCCGATTAGACTGGCTATAAATTCGACGCCAGTAGGATAAACCAACAAGACCCGTTGATTTTGCAGTTCATGGGCCTGCAATAAAGCGGCTATTGCTTTCGCTTTGTGGTCTAATTCCGCATAAGTCAAAGAGGCGGTTTCCTGTTCGCCATCTTCAAGGAAAAGAACCGCATTGTGTTGCGCTTGCTTTTGCGCCCAAGTTTGTAGCACTTTAACAATATTAGACATAGCAATATCCATTTGCAGAGGTAATGAATCTATAGGTTATGAACTTAAAATAACAAAGGTGGACCCAGAAAGCTCGCTGGATCCACCTCATTTGTGGTATAGCCGTTGCGAATTTACGCAATACTCCAATTGACTTGTCCACCAATAACTGTTGTTTGTGTTTTTGTAGTACCTTGTAAGACCGTGAGTTGATTAGCAAAGTTCACCGGCATCTCTTTAAAGAAGGAATGCCCAATACCAATATCATAACTTAATGCATCTGAGGCTTTGTAATGAGCACCGATAGTAACAACGGTTGCATTACCTATAGGATCAGCTACGCCTCTATCGATATTATTAGAAGGAGTATCCATGAGTTCTACCCCTGCACGTAATAATATTTTTTCTGATGCTTTGAAAGTAGCACCTAAAGCAAAATCCCAACAATTAGAATAATTGAACGGAATAGTGACCGGTAAAGTGACATAGCCTGCTGGAGTGGGTGCAACCGTAGTAGTCATCGTAATATGACTAAAGGTAGACCAATTAACATAGAAGGCGGTAAAGGTTGCGTTTAACCGATCGGTCAAACCTTGTTCCAAACTAATTTGCAAACGCGCAGGCAAAGCGGCCTTGGTATATTGTAAATCACTACGTACTGCCAGATTACTGGGTAGGAATAAAATGCTATTGCCTTTGGTTACAATAGATACATGAGAATTGTAACTAACTCCAACATGGGTTTTTTGCGTAAAGTTAAATAATAAACCACCATGCCAACCATAACCCCAACCTTTTAATTTATTTTCTAAGGTTTGATCAATAAAGCTCGTTGGTCCTACTTGGGATAAAGGTGGCCCGTACATATTATTTAATTGGAAAGCTAAATAAATGGCATCGAAGCCTACACCGGCAGAAACAAAGTCATTCAGCTTTAGGCCCAAACTGGGGCTTATATCCATAGCAGCCACTTGTGAACGAGTTGCCGCATAGCGAACTACTGACGAGTTGGGATAATTGGTGCCTAAACCAAAAGGTGTCGTCACGTTAAAACCGCCAGTAAAGCGATCACTTAGTGGTAAAGAATAATAGAACGATGGTGAAAAGTTGCCAATGGGACTTCTTGCTGTACCATTTTCAATGACTGGCGCAGGGAAAGGAAATGAAGGTGTCATCGCTGATCCGGTATATTTAGCATCACCGAAAATTCCTAAGGCATTCACTACCATTTGTCGGGTTTTTAGATTAACTAATCCTGCAGGATTGGTATAAGCGGTACTGGCATCATGACCTACAGCCCAATCTGAATAAGCTACTCCTAATCCAGAGGAGTTAACGAAAGGGAGACTAAAATCAGATGCGAAACCTTGTGCAGACAAACCGAGGGAAGTGATAGCCAAAAACAGTTTGGATAAATTATGCACTTTTAAATCCTTTTAATAGTGGGTTTTCTATTTTAACTCCATTTTATTTTGCAGCGCAATGGATTTGCTTTGAACGTGTCCGTGCCGGTGAATGTGCCCGGTTTTTATATTGTGCAATATTCAAAGACGGCACGGGCACGAAAAAAAGTCGTATTGGCCTATTGCTTATTTCCAATCCTACGCACTAACCCGCTCAACACCGTCCCCGGACCAATTTCTCTAAACTCAATCCCCGGTTTCGTTTGCAAATACTCAATCGTTTTAATCCATTCCACTGGTTGGGTAATTTGCTGCGTGAGGTTGGTTTTTACCACTGCAGGATGATAAGCACAGGCATCTACATTCGCGATCACCGGCATTTTAGGCATCCTAAATTCAAACTCTTCAAGATAACTAGCAAAGGCTTGTTGTGCAGGGAGCATATAAGGTGAATGAAAGGCGCCACTAACACTTAAAGGAATAAAATGTACTTTAGATTGTTGCGTCAGTATCGATTGTGCCTTGTCAATATCCGATTTAGGACCGGAAATTACTAATTGTTGGTAAGAATTATAATTAGCCACTGTGATGGTGGTCAGTTCGTGCTCTTGTAATAGCCCGGTTAATTCCTCATGTTTTACACCAATAACCGCCGCCATACCACCACCCTGCGCTTGACTCATCAACTCACCGCGCTTTTGCACTAAAGCAAGACCGGTAGCAAAATCAAAAACCTCAGCGGCAAATAAAGCACTATACTCTCCTAGACTATGTCCTGCGACATAGTCTGGTTTTTGTTTGGTATCAGCTAAGGTTTTAAGATAAGTTAAAGCATTCACCACATACAAAGCGGGTTGGGTAAACTGAGTTTTATTTAATTGACCTTCAGCATCATCCACACATAAAGCCCGAATCGAATAACCTAAAAGTTCATCCGCTTGGGCAGTGTACTCACTAAAGCGATCAAATAAATCAACACCCATTCCTTTAGTCTGTGAGCCTTGTCCAGGAAAAAGATAAGCCAGCATTAAATAGCCCCAGATTGTAATAATGCAACCAAACTCGCAATTTCATCTGACATCGGACGACAATGTTCAATCATCGGCGAATGTTGTCTTACCACCTGATAGATTTCTTGAGCTTTTGTACTCGCTTTAGTAATCCCTCTTAACTCCAGCGCTTGAGTAGCCGCTAGAAGGATAATGGCAGTGATGCGTTCTAAATTAGCTACCGATTCTTTTAAATCTAAAGCTGCATGAGTACCTAAACTATTCACATCCTGGTTATCCCCTTCAGTAGGTATAGTATAAGCCTGTTGCGATTGGGCTAATTTGCGATTCTGCACTGCTAAAGCAG
>SCSO01000062.1 GCA_004297865.1 Legionella sp. | reverse complement strand
TATTGGGTATGGGGTGGAGGGTTGCTTAGAACAGTACTCTCTTTAATCCCTGACACGCTCTTTGACACTACCAATGCGCAAACGGTAGCGAATTCTCCTACACGGTTTACCGGATATATGAGCTGGGTCCTTTATTATGCTCGTTTTAGCTTAAATTTATTTCTTTTACTCAAGCATACTTTTGGTCCAGAATTAAGCGAGTCGGAGAAATTAAGCACCACCCCCTATTGGGATCGCTTCAAAACCCAATGGCGTATGCGCAAATACACCTTACTGAATGATTCGCTGTGGGGCTTAGCCAATATGGTCTGCTTCTTTTGGTTTGTGGGGAGTGATGGCGATTTATTAACCATATTTCTCTTATGTTTTGACTTATATTCGGCCTATTATGAATATGCAGAAGAACAATGTCTCTATGAACAAACAAATCACGACTTTGACACACAAATTGCTAAGCTAAAACAACAACTTGAAGATGAAAAAGATATCAGTGCTAAGAAAGATTTATATAAAAGAATAAAAAAATTAGAAAAGGATCAAAAGGAGTGTGTAAGAGCATGGGAACATAAAAAAATAGGTTTAATCAGCGCTACGGTCTATGCCGGCGGTTTGTTAATTGCTTTTGTTCTCGCTACCTTGCCCTTTTTACCTATTGCAGCACCTACGTTACTCATTATCACAACTATAGGAGCCACTCTGTGTTTTGCCTTAACTGTGATTAATAATGGAATGAAACAAGGTCTGGAAGTAAGAGGTACCTACCTATCTAAAATACAAGCAAAATCTGAATATACGCAGATGATAGCCGATTTTAAGCAATTATTAAAGGGAAATGCCGTCATTAATGAGTCTGAAAAAATCCTACTATTTTTGGAAATTAAACAATGCCGGGCTGAAGAGGAATATCAACAGGAATTGGTTATTTATCAGACTTTGCATCTTGTCCGCACTATGATAATTCAAACTATGATTCCTGTTTTATTATTTACGAGCTTTCTGTTTTTACCTATGGCCACAGGTATTTTGGTAGTAGGAGCTGCCTTAATTTTAGCGATGATGACCCATTTATTAATCGAAAAACTCTATAAAACTGAAAAAACTTCGTTTCCTGAATTCGATAAAGTGGAATATCAAGCGTTTTGCGATAATCCCGATCTATGGCTAGATAAGCCTGTAATCAATAAAAATGCATTATTTAATGAACCAAAACTGCCAGGAAGAGGCGAAGAGGTAGAGCTACAACCCCTCCTCAACCCTAAAGCAATCTAGTAATAGTGAATTGGTAAAATCTGAAAATTAATTGGGCGAATGATTAAAAAAGTGTATAATTGCGCTTTTTGTTACATAATCAACGGCCAGACATGAATCTTGAACAAACCTATGATGTCATCGTGGTGGGTGGTGGGCATGCAGGTACCGAAGCCGCTTTGGCTGCAGCGCGAATGGGTGTGCAAACCTTATTACTTACCCATAATGTGGATTTGCTCGGACAAATGTCTTGTAATCCAGCCATTGGCGGTATTGGCAAGGGGCATCTCGTAAAAGAAATCGATGCCTTGGATGGTGCCATGGCCAAAGCCGCAGATAAAGCCGGCATTCAATTTCGTATTCTTAATGCCTCTAAAGGTCCGGCGGTTCGTGCCACACGAGCCCAG
>SCSO01000061.1 GCA_004297865.1 Legionella sp. | reverse complement strand
GCTTAAAGGGTAAGAATAATGGGGGATTTTTAGGATCACGTCTTTTAATGCTTTATGACGAGATGAATCTGCTACAAATAAGGCAAATTGTTTTGGATTTAATGTTTTGGCTACAGCCTGTACATAATGGATTTGACTTAGTAAGCTTAGAAAAGTAGGAGATTGCAAAGATGCTTTTAGTTGCTCTTCTGAAAGACAGGATAGCATTAGAGCAAATTGGTCCCCACGCTCAGCATTGATTGATGGAGAGAGCTCTACAAACTGAAATAGTTTCCAGAGATAATCCAATTCGCACATGCTATTTATATCTTCTTTTGCAATATTTAGTTTTTGCACAAAAGCTTGTACGTCCCTATATGACATTAGTTTTAACCGCGGCCAAAACTCTCCTGGTGCAGAATAAACATCCTTTAAAATTTTAATAAGATTTAGGATGTAAGGTTCCTGAACTTGAACACTACTTTCGTCTTTCACTATAATAGTATCTTTTGCTTCTTGAGCAATATATTCCTCGATAACCAGTTGAAATTTTCGAAAGTCCTCAGGATTATCAAAATTATACGTTTCAACTTTTCTATGTTTACCTATAGAACTTTGTGAAGCAGAAATTGCAGGAGCAATGGCTGCAGCATCAGAACTAGCTGAACCCGTGGTTTGCAATGGCGTTTTAAACCCTTCAGCTGAATCAACTTCAGGAATATTCGGTGGAGAATCCTTTACAAGCCCGATATCGTCTATCGTTATTGATGATGGATCAGCAGAGGTCTCAGTAGGCTGAGTTAAGGATAATCCATAATTAAAACTCTTGATTAAACCAAATGACCCCAAATTTATGCCTTCCTTGAAAGAATTAGATAAATTCTTGCGAAAGAGTGCTGCATCAATTAACGAAATAAATCCAGATATTATAGTAACAGGAAGCGTTATCAATAGACCTAAGGCACTAATAATTGCGATAGAAAAACCAAGAGCACGTTGTCCATTAGAAGGTTGAGTAATCATATACAGCTCGATACATCCGTTAAAAAAGTTAAATTAAGGGTTTCCGTATTTTGCGGCTTATAGGTAAAGATTGCAGGATAAATTTCTATCAGAGGATTAAGCACAAAATCTCTTTCTAAAAAATGGGGATGGGGAATGGTTAATTGTTTTTTATGAATACGCCTTTGCCCAAACAAAATAATATCAATATCTAAAATCCTCGGTCCCCAACGTTTTTTACGAATTCGACCTTGCTGTTCTTCTACTTTGATACATTCGCGTAAAAGTAATTCAGGTGTTAATAAAGTAAAAATCTCAATCACAGCATTGCAAAAGTCTTGCTGAGTTTGGATTCCCCAGGCCTTAGTTCGATGAAAGCTGGAGACTTTGCCTATGGAAGTTTTAGGCAGTTTTTTTAGTAAACTGATAGCTAAGCGTAACTGCCGCTCAGGATTTTTTTGATTAGAGCCTAAGGCTAAAAAACATCGATTCATTCTACCACTTTGGGCTTACGCCTACGCTTATTCTTTTTACTAGGTTGTGCCGGACCAAGTAAAGTTACCATTTCATTGCGTTTCGTCTCGTCTACTTCCTGGAAAGTAGTCCACCATTGGGCAAGTTCCATTGCTTCGTCACCTGCGAGTGCACGAATAGCCATAAAATCATAGGCTGCTCTAAAACGAGAGTGTTGTAAAAGATTAAAGGCTCGTCCGCCTGTGCGTTTAGAAAAACGGTATTGCAATAACCAAATTTCCCGAATGACTTGGGTATAACGTTTGGGAATGGAGATGATCTTGCTTTGTTCTGCTAAGATATTGGACATGGCCTTCTCTATAGCAGGTAAAGGATCCATACCGGATTCTTGTAAAGATTTGGATTCTTCAATCATGGGAAACCACAGCAATACCGCAAATAAAAAGGCAGGTGTTACAGGTTTCTCATCACGAATGCGAGTATCGGTATTTTCAAGTGCGATACCTAATAAAGCATTTACTGGATAATCGCTTTTTAGTAGGGCATTAGTTTGGGGAAATAAATGTTCAAATAAATTATATTCTATCAATAAACGCTGTACAGTTTCGGCTTCACCACATTGGTATAATTTAGTGATCTCATCAAATAAACGCGAATTGGATACGTGTTTTATAAAATGACTTATCTTATGTAGTGGTGCTTCTGTTTCTGGAGCCAAGGTGAAATGTAATTTGGCGCTAAAACGAATAGCACGCAACATTCGTACGGGATCTTCCTGGTAGCGGGTAGTAGGTTCGCCAATAATGCGAATCAAACGCTGCTCAACGTCTTGCACGCCACCCGTAAAATCGATGATGGAAGAGTCGCTAATGTTGTAATACAGCGAGTTAATAGTAAAGTCTCGTCGCCAAGCGTCTTCATCTAATGAGCCAAAGACATTATCACGTACTACCATTCCGCGTTCATTGGTTTGATGGCTGGCATCTGTCGCACCATGTCCACGAAAGGTAGCAACTTCAATAATTTCACGATGGAATAGAATATGGACTAATTTAAAGCGGCGTCCAATAATGCGCCCATTTTTAAATAATTGCCGTACTTCGTTAGGGGTAGCATTGGTAGCCACATCAAAGTCTTTAGGGGCTTTGTGCAATAACAGGTCACGGACACTGCCGCCAACCAAATAAGCTTGAAAGCCGGCGCTGGTTAAGCGATTAAGTACCTTAAGCG
>SCSO01000060.1 GCA_004297865.1 Legionella sp. | reverse complement strand
CTGTAGAATTTCTAATGTAGTAGATGCAGGAATAGTGAAAAGACAAACTGCTGCCGAATACCTGCAGAAGTTGGCCAGTGAGAGCATTTTGAAAGAAATAGAGATTGGAAGAGAAAAAATATATATCAATACAAGATTTATGCAAATCTTATTTAACGAGACTGATTCGCATGCAAAATTTCTAGAAGTCGGCAAAAACAAATAATTGATTTTGACTGGTAAGCTAAAACTTGATTAAAGCTGCAATATCTATAGTTAATCATAATCATTCACCTTATTCCATATTCTAGAATTTAGAATATGGAATAACTTTGTCGACCATAAGCAGCAAAACCAATGCTTGACTCCATTATTCGGCCCGCTATACTTTGTCCCCGGATCGTCGATATCCCCAGTTATGAGTGGCTGAAAAACGGCATACAAAAATCTAATCTGCTTTGAAGTTAATCTTTATTAACCGCTGGCGGTTTTCCTTAAACACTCATGATAACCAATTTAAAGACCAGCATGTTTAATAAGGAACTTACAAATGTCTTGTATTGCAAAATTTTGCGCGAATCATCTTCGCACTTTTTCTAATAATCTCGGTGTTAAACTCAAATCAGGGCATGCTCATGAGCTTGTCGCTGCATTCTTTGGTTACAAATCCAAAGCAGCTATGTTAGCAGATACTCTCTCACCAATAGACAGCCTTAATCAAGCTCAGTTTCTTGTTCTGGCTTCTTCACAATTTATTGAGCAACGTCGAAAATGCCTGGAAGATTTGCCGCCAGATTTACCAGACAACTCAATATTAGGGGAGGCACTGTTTACCTGCTTAACATTAGAGGGACAATTTTCAGGTAGACCTTTTGCAGGATGGAAGCATCTTATTGACATACTTACAACAGAGTATTTGTTACAACGTGGAAGCTCGATACTGTCTATAAATTTCGGGCTTAATGAGATAGCACACAGTAATTTCGACAAGCCTACAAATGAATATATCCCTGTTCCAGATATTACAGGTAATGGGGTAACACTTACTACTAACATGCGTTACGCTGAAAATGATACTAACTCTGAATCGATAGATATAATAGTAACAATCAAGCTGCAACGCATTGCCGGTCATATTGGCTACGCAAATCCTGAGATTTCAGTTAGTACAGGAGGTGCTATATGATCTCCGCCCCCAAAATAAAACTGCCTTTTGGATTGAATGAAAATAACATGATTGCTCACATTGCTGACGTTGAAAGCGGTGAAAAATGTAACTGTATTTGTATCGAGTGTAAATCCCCATTGATTGCAGTAAAGGGCCGAATAAAAGAGCACCACTTTCGGCACAAGAATGTCAATGAGTGTGAGGGAGGACTGGAAAGCGCCATCCATCTAGCAGCTAAACAAGAAATAATGAAAAGAAAGCAAGTAACGCTATCTCAATGCGTTTCCAGTGCATCGGCAACAGACTCAAGAGGAATAAAACACACGGAATATAAAACTATTATTCAAGATAAACAGATTATATCGTTTGATGATGTACAAGAAGAAAAGGTATTGCATGAAATGAAGGCTGACATACTGGCAAGTAAAGGTAACACACAGCTTATTATTGAAATTTTTTTTCGTCATAAAGTGGAAGAAGAAAAGATCAAGAAAATAAAGAAGGCCAACATCTCAGCAATAGAAATCAATCTATCTGATCTATCACCGGAAGATGTAAAAGACATGGAAACATTCTGGTCTCGTATTAATAACCCTATGTGTGTGCAATGGCTACATAATGTCAAAGCTCATAATAGTGTCTCAGAGCTTGTAAACCAATTGGAAGCAAAGATTAAGAAGTTAGAAACAGAATATGTATACGAAGAAATCAGAAAACAAAAAAAAGAACAGAAAGAAAAAAGCCATCTCCTACTCGCTCTGGAGGACTTAAGGGTGCTTCGCAGTAAACAACACACAATGCGGCTTAATCAAGAGGCTGAAATGCATCCTGCCTGGAAACTTCACAGTAAATATCTCCAGTTGTCATTCAATACATTGCCAGGCTTCCTTAATCTAGAAGTCCCTGACGGAGATTGGATTTTCGGTTGCGATAGGCGTATCTGGCAAACAGCTTTTTATAGCTCTTTCATTCAGAAAAACGGCAAACCATTTTGTATTAGAAGAGTTGATGAATGGCTTAACAGTAAAGCTAAGTGTGAGGTTCCTCTCACGGCCAAAATTGTTGGAATATATGGCAGGCTTTACTCTGAACTTGTTCCTTCTGATGTTTCAATCAATCTGCCATCAACCTGGAGAACTTTGCAGATTTATTTTAAGCATCTATCCGAATTAGGAATGCTAGAATTTTCGCCAAATGAAGGAGGATGGAGCCACGATTCTTGGTTTAGGATTATTAGCAAAACACCATCTCCAGTACAAATAACACAATGAGGTTAAACGATGCCTTAACATTTCGGATCACGTGATTGCTATAAATCATATATTGTTATTTTACGGTGGTAATTTTGCAATATGGAGAACTTAGAGGGTCAGATCTTGCTATTTGCCATTATAACCAATGCAACACCGCTCAATTAAGCACAAGGCAAGATCTGACCCCGTCACATTAGATCAAAATTGGTGTAGAAGGGATATAAGGAAACTTAGAATAAACCCTTTTTTATAATTAATTTCAAAAATTTAATTATAAATCAAGGATTTATATGGTGGAGGCGGCGGGAATCGAACCCGCGTCCGTAAATCCTCTGCCTTTGGGTCTACATGCGTAGCCTTGTCTTTTGATTTAACTGTGGGCTCTCCGACGGGCAGGATAGTACACAGCGATTCCCTAAATTTCGCATTTAAACCCGGGATGGATTTTGATGCTAGCTTATCTCCTATGACCGTTGATTCGATGCCGATAAGCGGGCCCGGTCGAACGGGGCACTGGGGTTAAGGCCAGTACACGTTGATGAGTTACAATTGATTAGGCTGCAATAGCTTGGTCAACGTTAACTGCATCATAGTTTGCTTCGTTTGCATTTATATTTATTTGAGTCTGATTTACGAGAGTTCTCATTCTCGGCATGCACCTCTGGTTTTGCAACCCACGTCGAAACCAGGTCGCCCCCATATCTGTACACTTTAATTATAACATAAAATGACTTAATAAGATCACCCTACCCTTCTCTAAAATGACTCTGAGTGACTCCTATTTAAATCATCAATTTTCATAAAATTAGAAAAATCAGTAACCGCATGAAAAATATGCATTAATTATTAAATGCCTGTATTTTCATACACATAATATTTTTGCAAAAAAATATTAAATTTTTACTTCTTGAATTTACTCAAAAACACCACAAACCCTCTTTTTTTGCGTCCTGAAAGCCCGAATTTTGTACTATAATTGAGGGGAATTAAGGAATGAATGTCTATTCCTTTCGCGCTATTACTGCTATAGCTTTTGTCACTTTTTATGACTGTTATATTTAATAAACAACTGATCTTACAAAAATCTCCCGAAGCGGAGAACTGATTGTTTTTTATTTTATTAAAGGAGAATTATGATGGATTATTCAAAAGATAAATCAGGTCAAACTGGAAGAACTCAAACCACTCAAAGCACCATTAATAAAGACAAGTTGGTGAAAGATAAAGGGGCAGCTGGAACTGGTAAAAAACCCGCTGCAAATCCTAATCAATCTAATCCTATGAGTGATAGGACTCAGCATACTTCTGGTCAAGCCGCTAATAGAAATAAATTTATTTCCGGTGAGAAAGGCAAAGAAGGTTTGGGCTCTGGCAAATCCGTTAACACACCAGGTAATAGACCCAAGCAATAACTTGGGTTGATGGATTATTGAGGAGTTTATCATGAACAAACATTACAGTAGTGAGTTGTTTACCGATAAAGCTTCGGCGGAAGCAGCCTATCGTCAGGCTCTACAAAGTGGATATACCGATAAGGACATCAATGTGATTATGTCTGAAGGATCGAAGAAGAAATATTTCGATTCCGTTTTGGTAGAAAAAGTACCTGGCAATGATGCTTTGGAAGGAGCTGGAGTGGGTGGTACTCTTGGAGCCGCAGTGGGTGGTTCATTAGCTGCGATTGCTGCAATTGGTACTAATATTGTTTTCCCAGGAGTAGGTTTGGTGGTAGCTGGTCCTCTGGCTGCTGGATTGGCTGGTGCAGGAGCTGGTGCCATTTCTGGTGGATTGATGGGAGCTCTTGTGGGTTGGGGAATACCTGAAGATAAAGCTAAAATTTATGAGAAGGGTATTAAAGATGGTGGTATTGTGTTGGCAATTGATGACACCGACTCACCTGACCAACTTTCTAATCAGTGGAACCATTAGGAAGCTCGTATACAAATCTTATTAAAGGTTGGGTTTTGACCCAACCTTATCTTATATAGATACCCACCTTCGTGGGTATGACAACGCTAGAGAATACCGTTGTGTCTTAATAAAGCATCTACTGTAGCATTGCGACCTCTGAAGGCTTTGTAGGCTTCCGCGGCGGTTTTTGAGCCGCCTACTTCTAATATAAATTTTAAGAAATCTTGGCCGGTTTTGGGGTTAAAAACGCCCTCTTCTTCAAAGCGTGAAAAAGCGTCGCTGGATAATACTTCTGCCCAACTGTAGCTATAATAACCCGCTGCATATCCGCCTCCGAAAATATGGCTAAAGCTGTGTTGAAAACGGTTGTACGGTACGGTGGGAACTATGCTGGTTTTGTTGCGCACGTCAGCAAGGATGTCGTTTACGAAAGTGTTTTTGTTGGCTTCGAATTCTTGATGAATGCGGAAATCAAACAGGGCAAATTCGATTTGTCTTAACATACCCATGGCAGATTGGAAATTTTTCGCAGCATTCAAGCGTTCAAATAATTCTGCAGGTAATGTTTCTCCGGTATCTACATGAGAGGTTAATAAGGCTAAAGCACTTTGATCCCAGCACCAGTTTTCAAAAAATTGGCTTGGCAATTCCACAGCATCCCACTCGACTCCGTTGATACCCGAAGCACCGATGTAATCGACTTGCGTTAAGATATGATGTAAGCAATGACCAAATTCATGGAATAAGGTATTGATTTCATCATGCGATAAAGTGGCCGGTTTGTTGGAAGAGGATTTTGCGAAATTACAAGTTAAGGTTGCTATAGGTAATTGAATAGTGCCGTCCGCTAATTTTCTGCGACTTTGTAGAGAATCCATCCAAGCACCGTTTTGTTTATTCGGTCGTGCAAATAAGTCGGTATAGATGGTTCCACGTACTTGGTTTTTATCATCGATAATGCAATAGCATTGGACGTCTTTATGCCAAACATCCACTCCTTTTATTTCTTCAACCCGCATGCCATAAAGTATTTTAACCACGGCAAACAAACCTTCCATCGCTTTAGGTTGAGGGAAATAAGGACGTAAATCTTCTTGTGATAGCGTAAATAATTGTTGGCGACGTTTTTCTGAGAGAAAACCCACATCCCAAGGTTTGATGGGATCAAGTTGGTATTCAGCACGCGCAAAGTCTTGTAATTGTTTAAACTCTTCTTCCGCTTGTTTGCGTGCTTTGGCAATCAAGTCATGTAAGAATTCATTCACCTGCTTGGATGATTCCGCCATTTTGGTGGCTAAAGATAATTCCGCGTAATTGTCGAAACCTAACAACTCGGCCTTTTCATGTCGCAGAGCCAATATTTCATTAATCAATTGCGTATTGTCATAAAGACCCGCGTGCGGTCCTTGATCAGAAGCCCGTGTGACGTAGGCTTGATACATTTCTTCGCGTAAGGCGCGATCTTCAGCGTAAGTCATTACAGCTTGATAACTAGGATATTCCAAGTTGAACACAAAACCCGTTAAACCTTTTTCTGTAGCTAATTCTTTCGCCGTATTTAAAGCATGCTCGGGTAAACCACGTAAACGTTTGCCGTCAGTAATATGCAAACTAAAAGCTTGCGCTGCATCTAAAATATTATTTTGAAATTTATTAGATAATTCCGCCAAACGCGCTTGTATGGCTTCAAAACGTTTTTTATCTTTTTCGGATAATGCCACACCCGATAACTCAAAATCCTTAATACTGTCTTGCAAAATCTTTTGCTGTGCTGAATCAAGTTGACGTGAATCAATGGATTTAATCGCCTCATACAATTGCCGATTTTGCCCAATAGCCGCTTCATATGCTGAAAGCGCGGGCAAGCAGGATTCATAACATTCGCGTAAAGCGGGAGAATCCATCACCGAATGTAAGTGCGATAAGGGAGACCAAAAGCGTTCTAATTCATCAGCAAGATCATCCAGCGGATACATTAAATTATCCCAGGTATAGTGCGGGTTGGTTTTTAATAAATTCTCGACGATTTGCAGATGATTGTTGAGCATGGCATCAAGATGAGCTTTAAAGCCATCTGTCTTCACTCGACTAAATTGTGGAAGTCCTACAGGAGCTGACATGATTAACCTTTTTCAATGAAAGAATAATGGTTAAATCATATCACTAATTGTGGCAGGAGCGAATCATCCTTAGAGGCAGAAGGTTTAGGAGCGAAAAAGCTCAGACGTCCGGCGCTTGGAAGCTCTATTTGATCTTGTGGCCGGCTTTCTTCCAATTGCTGGCTTAAGACGTAATTGGCGATAGTGGTGGCGACTAAAATTATGGCGCCAAACATTGCAAAAATCGGATTGAAACTTAAAGCGGGAATAGTAAACGCCATAGCAACAAATAAGAAAAAGACTGCCCAGAGATTGATCTCTAAACGTTGCTCTTCAAAATCTATGCGATCTTCTAAATGCTTATAAAATTCTTCTAAAGTCGCTAATTGGTCTGGGTCGGTTTCATTAGCAAACTTATTTAAATAATCTGCCTGCAAATCATACAAACGATAGAGCTCCACATAGGCTCTTAAAGCTGCCAACACCACGTCATAACCAAAAAAGGCCACGTTAATGTATGCCCCGACAGGTGAAAGAGAACCCACTAGAAAAAAGCAATTCACTATACCGACGGCAACCCAGATGCTGTCATTGCCTAATTCAAAATAACGGCGTTGCATCTGCGCGGACAAGCGATTAGTCCAACTCAAAGATTTTTCTTCCTCACTCATCCATTGTCCAGGAATGGTGTGTTTTAAAATCAAAAAGAGATTGCTTAATAAACGAGGTAAGAAAAAGAACCAGGCTAAATGCGGTAACATCCGATTGGTTAATTTACCCAGCCCCTGCACAAATTGTTCAAATAAAACCGAACTGGTACCAATCAAAGAGATAGTATCTAGAAGGCGTTTAATTCGCACAAAAAATTGTCTATACAAATTACTTTGCACCGTCAAATTGCGAATCAGTTGCGCAACGGAATAACCCACATCAACTTCTTCATTGTCTAAAGAATCTAAGGCAAAGCGATACCCCTGCCAATCTTTTAATAATTGCTTATAAACCTTTTTATGCTGGCGCAACCGCTGAACTTCTCGAGGAACATTTAAATAATGGAGGTTAATTTGCTCCAAGAACTCGGCAAGCACCAAAGCGGCAATTAATTGCTCTTTTAGCTGCGTTTCGTTGATTTTTTCCGGGTTCGCTAATTGCGCCTTGAGTTGGCAGCAAAGGACACTGTATTCAATATTAAATATCTGGTGATTCGGTAGGATTTTATTATAAAAATGGACTCCCAAACGAGGGAATTTTTGGGAAAAAGTCCATTCAACTGTTAGATCTTCAACACAGATATAAGAATCTAAATCGTTATCTAAAATATGCCTTAATACGGGATTCATAACTTCCTAAAGCCGCTAAACTAGGGTATTCCTAGGCCATTTAATCACTTAAAGTCATCAATTTTAACAAAATTTATACAAAAAGTAAATTTTTAAAAACATTATTTTAAGAAATTTACCTGAGATATCATAAAAAATGAACTGTTTTCTTGCTGATTACAGGCTTCTGAGCGACAATAGCCGCCTCAATTAAATGCAGAAGAGTAAGCATGAATCCTTCAAAAGAGTTAGCCAATGCCTTGCGCATTTTAAGTATTGACGCGGTAGACCAGGCTCAATCGGGGCACCCGGGTATGCCTCTAGGAATGGCCGATATTGCCACCGTTTTATGGACCCAATTCTTGAAGCATAACCCCAAAAACCCTCATTGGATCAATCGTGACCGTTTTGTTTTATCCAATGGTCATGGCTCTATGTTGCTTTACTCATTATTACATCTTTCGGGCTATAATTTACCCCTTGAAGAATTGAAAAATTTCCGGCAATTGCATTCAAAAACACCCGGACACCCAGAATTTTCCCATACCCCTGGTGTGGAAACCACTACTGGCCCTTTAGGTCAGGGATTAGCCAATTCGGTAGGTCTTGCCTTAGCTGAAAAAGTTCTGGCGACTCAATTCAATAAGCCCGGTATCGATTTAATCGATCATTACACTTATACCTTCATCGGCGATGGTTGCTTAATGGAAGGCATTTCCCATGAAGCCTGTTCTTTGGCAGGCACCCTAGGTTTAGGCAAATTAATCGTCTTTTATGATGACAATGGTATTTCAATCGATGGTAAAGTAGACACCTGGTTCACTGATGACACCGCAGCTCGTTTTAAAGCTTATAACTGGCAAGTCATTGAAGCTATTGATGGGCATGATATGCAGGCCATTGAAAAAGCGATTCACCAGGCACGCGAGAATACCACGCAACCCTCTTTGATCATTTGTAAAACGACCATTGGTTTAGGTTCTTCAGTTGCTGGTAGCGAAAAATCTCATGGTTCCCCTTTGAGTAAAGAGGATTTAGTTAAAGTAAGAGAATTTTTTAATTGGCCACATTCCGCCTTCACCATTCCTCAAAACATTTATGATGATTGGAGTCATGTGGAAGCCGGATCGCGTGATGAACAAGAATGGTTAGCTTTGCAACATGACTATCAAACCCGTTACCCTGCAGAAAATTTAGAATTTTTACGGCGAGTGAATGGTGATCTTCCCGATGATTGGCAAACAGTTGCAGCGCTTTGGGTTGAGCAATGCCGCACCAGTGATAAAGCTGTTGCTACCCGTAAAGCGTCTCAACAATGTATAGAATATTTTGCTAAACACTTACCAGAAATGTTGGGCGGATCTGCGGATCTTACTGGTTCTAACAATACCGATTGGTCGGGCACAAAAGCGATTAATGCCAAAGATTTTTCCGGTAATTACCTTTTTTATGGTGTGCGCGAATTTGCTATGGCAGCGATCATGAATGGTCTTGCTTTGCATGGCGGATTTATTCCCTACGGCGGCACTTTTTTAGTGTTTGCTGATTACGCACGCAATGCCATACGTCTTAGTGCCTTGATGAAACAACGCGTGATTTATGTATTCACGCATGACTCCATTGGTCTAGGTGAAGACGGCCCTACCCATCAGCCCGTTGAACATGCAGCCATGTTGCGCATGACTCCCGGCATGACGGTTTGGCGTCCTGCAGATCTCATGGAAACTGCTGTGGCTTGGCAAGATGCTTTAGAAAATCATAATGGACCCACGTCTTTATTACTTTCGAGACAAAATCTACCCGCCCTTTCGCATCAAGCAGGTTCTGCTGAATTAATTAGAAAAGGGGCTTACATTTTAGTGGATTGTGAAGGTCAACCTGATGCGCTATTGTTGGCTACAGGATCAGAAGTGCAATTAGCCGTGGCTGCAGCAGCTCAAGCTAAAACTCGCGGAGTTAAAGTGCGTGTCATTTCCATACCCTGTGTTGAACACTTTAATGCTCAAGATTCGGCTTACAAACAGCAAGTCTTACCTGATGCCGTGCGTACGCGTATCGCCATTGAGGCAGGAAGTACTGCTTTCTGGTATCAATTTGTGGGTCTAGATGGCGCAGTGGTAGGCTTAGATCGCTTTGGTGTCTCTGCACCTGCGGCAAAGGCTTACGAATATTTAGGTCTCACGGTAGAACATATTATCAATACTTTAGAAACATTAATGAAAAAAACCTTGGTGTAAACATCCACCGCAATCGGAGAAGTAAGTATGGCAATTCGTGTCGCGATTAATGGCTACGGTCGCATTGGTCGTTGCGTTTTAAGATCGATTTTTGAATACAATAGACAAAACGAATTTGAAATCGTAGCAATCAATGATTTATCTGGCATTCAAACTACTGCCCACTTAACACGTTATGATTCAACTCATGGTCGTTTTGCTAGTGAAGTACTAGTAGAAGGAAATACCATGATCGTGGATGGACATTCTATTCAGATCTTAGGTGAACGTAATCCAGAGCTTTTACCGTGGAAAGATTTAAATGTTGATTTGGTTTTAGAGTGCACTGGTTATTTTACCCATCGTGATGGCGCTGCGAAACATATTACCGCGGGGGCAAAAAAAGTATTAATTTCTGCTCCAGGTAAAAACGTTGATGCCACTATTGTGTATGGCGTTAACCACAGTATACTGAAAGCCTCTGATACCATTGTGTCTAATGCGTCTTGTACAACCAACTGTTTAGCACCCATTGTTAAACCTTTGCATGACCAATTAGGCATAGAATATGGTTTATTAAATACTGTTCATGCTTATACAAATGACCAAGTTTTATTAGATAGCAGTCATGAAGATTTACGTCGTGCTCGCTCAGCGACTCAATCCATTATTCCCACCAAAACTGGCGCAGCTGCTGCAGTAGGTTTAGTGATTCCTGAACTTTCAGGTAAGCTGGATGGCTTTGCAATGCGTGTACCGGTGTTGAATGTGTCTGTCATTGATTTAACCTTCACTGCATCTCGGGAAACCAGCACAAATGAAGTTAACGATTTGATTCGTCAAGCCCGCAGCCGTATTTTACAAATCAATGAGGATCCATTAGTCTCATGTGATTTCAATCATAATCCTGCCTCGGCTATTTTTGATACATCACAAACCAAGGTATTTGGAAATTTAGTTAAAATAGTCGCTTGGTATGATAATGAATGGGGTTTCTCCAATCGTATGTTAGATACTGCGCATCAAATGATGAATTGCTAAAGGATAAAGCAAATGAATCCGATTAAAATGAGCGACATTGAACTCCGCGGTAAACGAGTTTTAATTCGTGAAGATTTAAATGTACCTATTAAAAATGGCATAATTACTAGTGATCAACGTTTACAAGCCGCATTACCTACTTTGAAGATGGCCTTAGATGCTGGAGCTGCAGTGATAGTGCTCTCGCATTTGGGACGTCCGGAAGAAGGCATTGTGGAAAAGCGTTTTTCTTTAGAGCCTGTAGCAGATTATCTAAAGCAACAATTAGATTACCCCGTACGTTTTGCTACAGATTATCTCAATGGACTGGAAGTGCAGCCTGGCGAATTAGTACTATGTGAAAACGTTCGTTTTAATCGAGGGGAAACCAGTAACGAAGAAGAGCTCTCTAAAAAACTAGCGAAGTTATGTGATGTGTTTGTGATGGATGCCTTCGGTACAGCTCATCGAGCACAAGCCTCCACTCATGGTGTAGCACGATTTGCACCAGTTGCTGTGGCAGGTCCTTTACTCACCCGCGAATTAGACGCTTTGGATAGAGTGTTACAAGCGCCGAAAAAGCCCATTGTCGCTATAGTCGGTGGCGCTAAAGTCTCTTCAAAATTAACTCTGCTCAAACAATTAGTCGGTATGGTTGATTATTTAATTCCTGGTGGAGGTATTGCTAATACCTTTTTGAAAGCCCGGGGTTATGAAGTCGGTATTTCCTTAGTAGAAAATGATTTATTAAGTGAAGCTCGTGAGATTCTTGAATTAGCTAAATCGCGAGGATGTACCATCCCTTTACCTAGTGATGTAGTGGTAGGTAAAACCTTTAGCGAAACCTGCCCTGCTTATAATAAAACGCTAGCTAATGTCGCCGCTGATGACATGATTTTGGATATTGGTCCGCAGACTGTGGCTGATTATGTGCATGTAATTAACGAAGGCAATACCATCATTTGGAATGGTCCTGTTGGTGTTTTTGAATTCCCTCAATTTGCATATGGTACTCGTGCCTTAGCTAAAGCGATTGCTGCAAGCGATGCCTTTTCTATTGCGGGTGGCGGAGACACTTTAGCTGCAATTGATTTATATCATTTAACTCCAGATATTTCTTATATTTCCACAGGAGGTGGGGCTTTCCTCGAGTGTTTGGAGGGAAAAACCTTACCAGCGGTCGCCATTTTGCAGGAGCGGGCCAAAGATGTTACGTCGAACTAAAATTGTTGCCACTCTAGGCCCTAGTTCTAATAATCCTGAGACCTTACGCGCCATGATGTTAGCTGGTGTGAATGTCGTCAGGATTAATTTTTCGCATGCTAATCCCAAAGCCATTGAATTCATTGATACCGTACATAAAATGTCTGAGGAATTGCAGCATCCCATCGCGGTAATGGCTGACTTACAAGGCCCGAAAATTCGTATTGGCCGTTTTAAAGAAAAATCGATTACCTTAGAAGATGGACAAAATTTTACACTCGATTGTAATAATCCTGATGCATTAGGCGATCAGCAGGAAGTTTCGGTAGCCTATCCTGCATTAGCCAAAGAATTATCCATTGGCGATCATCTTTTATTAAATGATGGTTTAATTGAGCTTGAAGTAATCAAAATCAAAGCGTCTAAAATTCATTGCAAAGTCATTGAAGGTGGGGTGTTAACCGACCATAAAGGATTGAATCGTAAAGGTGGTGGTTTAGCGGCAAGAACGTTGACCGACAAAGACTTGCAAGATCTGCAAACTGCTATTAAAGCAGAAGTGGATTATATTTGTTTATCTTTTGTCAAAGATGCTGAAGATATTCGCCGTGCGCGGGCCTTGTTGGAAAAGTACAACGCAAAAAAAACTTTTATCATTGCTAAAATTGAAAGAACAGAAGCATTAAATCATTTAACGGACATTATTCAAGAATCCGATGGGATTATGGTGGCACGCGGTGATTTAGGTGTGGAAGTCGGTGCTGCAGAAGTTCCTGCGATTCAAAAACAGATTATTGAGCAAACTCGTATTCTCGATAAAATCGTAATCACTGCCACCCAAATGATGGAATCGATGATTACTAATCCACAACCAACGCGTGCAGAAGTATCAGATGTTGCGAATGCGATTTTGGATGGAACTGATGCGGTGATGCTCTCTGCAGAGACTGCCACTGGCTTATATCCGGTGAAAGTGATCAGCATGGTCAATAAGATTTGTGTGAGCGCAGAAAAACACGCCAGCTTTTTTTATCGTAGTGATCCAGAAACTTGTCATTATCAACGCGCGGATCAAGCCATCGCATTAGCCACCATGCATGCTGCTAATCATTTTCCCATTGAAGCGATTATTGCCTTAACCGAATCAGGCGATACTGCTTTATGGATGTCACGGCAGCATAGTACTGTGCCTATTTTTGCTGTGTCTGCGAATAAGCGTACCTTAGGACGATTAAGTTTGGTCAATAATGTATTCCCAATTTTTATTGATTATCATCAATACTCATTGGAAAATTTAAATCGTAAGATTTTAGATGCGTTAATCCAATTGCAATGTCTTGAAGTGAGTCATGGTTATGTGCTTTTTACTCGTGGTGCCATGATTGGAACGCCGGGCGGGACGAATTGTATGGAAATTATTGCGATGTAGGTTGGGTCGTGACCCAACATGACCCTTTCATACACATTTGGATCTTTATGTTGGGTCATGACCCAACCTACGACTCTTGTCATTCCCGCGAAGGCGGGAATCTATCTACTCTTTCACCACCATAAAATATGCACTCACATAATCCGGTAAATTACGCGCGGCCTGTATAAAAGCATTCTTCCCTGCATAAGCACCTGCAAGATAATCCACTTGATATAAATTATCCGCAAAAGCGCCGCCGGTATCAGCAAAGACACCAACCTTACTAATAGTGCTTCCTGCATCATTGTGATATTGCACTAATAAAAGTCGGCCTAAGCCAAATTGATTTAAATCAGCGGCAAAAGTGACCGCGGGATTGACGGTAATTTTATTTTCGGCGTCTTTACCGTAACCTTTTATGCCATCCACTTCTTTAAAATACCAAAATCGCTCTTGAGAATAGGAATCTTTACGACGATCATAAGCAATATTATTGTTGCGATGCACATTAAATATTTTCTTCAATTGGGAATTACCAAAATTGGCAACGATTGTTCCTTGTAATAAAGCAGACTCCAAATCATCACGCGTCAAATAAGCCAGTTGCGGAACTTGATGAGCCGTCAAAGCCCCTTTTAATACCGCTTGTTTACCATATTTAAAACGCACTAATTGCGGTTGTGCATTGGCTTGTTCAAGTGTTAAATGACTTTCATCTGCAGGCAAAGCATACAAAGCATACGGCTTGCTCGCTGTTTTATGCGAACTGGCTTCAGCTAAATGAACGTAATACTTAGTCATTAAAATTTGATCTTTAGGTATATGTTGCAATAACGGTTTGTTAGCAGCTAATTGCTGCGCGCGGGCACGATCAGGATACCAGTGAATAAATTCGAAATGTTGCTTAATAAAAGCAGGATCATTCATTTGCGCTTGGTGGGCACAAACAAACTTCAAGGTTGCTTTAATCCGATTTAAAGGAATAGGCGCAATTTTTCCACCATGAATTACTGCCGGATCATAAGCCGCACCTTGGTTAAGATAGGCTAAGGTTTGTGTTGCTGTTGCGCATAAATCGGCGGTTTTGAATTGAAACTGGCCTTGAAATACAGGAGGTAGAGAATTAAATTGCGGAGCAGCAAGAGCGGAACCAAAACCCCAAACCAATAACAATCCACTGCCTAATTTCATGCCTTCTCCTTGATTACTTATTCGGTTGTTTCTTTTTTATCTTCAACATTACGTGATATACCCAATTTTTCTTTTAAACGAGCCACGGCATCCGGGTCAAAAGTACGGGTGGATTTAGTTTTGATAGTAATTGCCGGAGTTTTGCTAGGAGTGGATTCATTATGCACAGACGCTAAAGGTGCCCTTGCAGGATAAGTAGGTAAATAATCTTCGCTATTGGCCGTAGCGGATTGACTTACTTTAGTCATAAAATTATTACTAGTGGGCTTAGTAGTAGTTTTTTCTAAGCCTTTATGAGCATTTCTAATACTTTTTTCAATGCGTTTTTTTATTTTCGTTGATGCATCCTCTGCTTCTACTTCAGAAACTTGCGAGACTTCATTTCCTTGCAAATCCACACGCATTTCTCGGGCTTTTAAACAAGTTAAATAATCAAGTCGACGGGTAAATACCACCACCGCTTCTCTTAATTTACTTTTAGAGATACCTTGTTCAGCAGCCTCATCTGCATAGTGCATAATATCGTCCATAATCCCTATTTTTAAAGGATGGATGCGCAAAGAGTTGTCAAAAGCTAAAGGGAACTTCGCTGCTAACCACAGCAAGGCATGGGACCTAGCCTTTTTAGATTGATTTTTTTGAGTTTTATTAATGACAGCGGTGCGAGGATGCAGCTCCTGTTTTCTCATGCGGTTACCCTTATTAGCAAAAAGATTGTATCGATTGTTTGGTGTAAACAAGCGTAATCTATTGATTTATAAATAAATTTTGACACTGAATTTTTTTGTCCTACTTTGGATACAGGCTTATGAAATAGTTCTGTTATATACCTTAGAATTGAGCGCACAATGTACAATGATTGATGAGCATTTGCAAGTATTCTAATTAAATACTATTAGCAAAATTAGCAAATTTTATTCTGATAAGTATATAATGAAAATATCCTCTAATTGGGTGAATACAACATGAAAACTATAAAAAAAATTCTACTAGGATTCGTAGCTGTTTTTGTGCCTTGGGTTCTATTACTAATCAATGATAATCCAGGTGGTGCTTTTGTTGCTCTCATCATGCAAGCTTCGGTCATTGGATGGCCTTTTGCCACCGTTTGGGCTTGGAAAGTTGCTACCCAATCTCCAATTAAAGGAAAAAAAAGAACCGAAAATCCTTAATTTTGTACGTTGTTTTATTGGAGCTAATTAGATGTCAATACGCGTCATTGTCAATGGGGCCTTCGGTAAAATGGGCACTCAAGCTTGCGAGACCCTAAATAATCACCCCGAATTTGATTTAGTCGCGCAATTGACTAAGCAGGACGACCTCGCGCGAGCCATTCAAGATACTAAAGCCCAAGTCGTGGTTGAGCTCACTAGAGCCGATAGTGTATTCGAAAATAGCTTAACCATCATTAAGCAAGGTGCTCGGCCCGTCATAGGTGCCTCAGGTTTAATTGAAACCCAAATTAAAGAATTAACTGCTCAATGCGAGTCAAGACAGCTAGGTGGAATTGTGGCTCCTAATTTTTCTATAGGTGCTATATTAATGATGAATTTTGCAGCCAAAGCTGCAGAATATCTGACTGAAGTCGAAATTATTGAAAGCCATCACCAACAAAAATTGGATGCCCCTTCGGGAACCGCTTTAAAAACTGCGGATATGATAGCCGCAGCTCGTAAAAATCCTAAAAATAAATTGTCACTAAAAGAAATTATTCCAGGAGTCCGTGGCGGAGAGCATAAGGCTATCCCTATTCATTCATTACGTTTGCCTGGAGTGCTTGCACGACAACAAGTTATTTTTGGTACTCAAGGAGAAACCTTAAGTATTACACACGATAGTATCGATCGCTCCTGCTTCATGCCTGGTATTGTTTTGTCTTGTCAAAAGGTGATGGGCTTAAATACTCTAATTTATGGCTTAGAACATCTCTTATAAGAACCAACCCTTCCTTTCAAATAAGGAAGGGTTTTCTTTGACTCTTACATTGAAAAATCATTTACCAGCTCAACCAGATCCCCAGTTGATGCCGACCTAGCAAACGCTGCTTTTCCTTCCTCAAAACAGCAAGTCAAAACCTTCACTGCTTCATCCACTGCCATAGGTATTTTGTCATCAGTAGCATCCATCACCTTGAGAATTTGACTATAAACCTTTTGAGTTACAGGAGCACGATATGCAATTGGTGCTGTTCGGCGGTTTTCTACCTCTACAAAAATTTTTGCCATTCGCAACTCAATATCCATATCTTTGTATTGCATGACCTTCAAGATAGCCTGTATTCCCGTTGCCAAAGCAGGTTGCTGAGTAGTATGAAAAGAAGAGGTGGAGCTTTTGGTAAGATTTGCAAGATTGGTAACATGTTCCACCACTGTTGGCGCTTTTTTAAAATTATTTAATTGATTCATCAACAGGCTCAATACATCATATAAACGTCTACAATTTGTCTCACCCAAATAAAGTGCTTTAGTCAAACAGTCTGTTTCAAGCTTAGAGGGCTCCGCCTTACCAAAAAGGCTCGGAAAGTACCTTACTAGGAGCTTTGCCGCTTTGTCGGTAATGTGCTCTACTTCGCTAATAATGTATTCTACTTCATTATTAGATGCCAACTTATTATCATTACTTAACATGTTAGAATTTTGACTAAGAGCAGCAATTGCCTTACAAATGTCTTTGGGTAAATAATGATCAGGGTATTTGAGCCCTTCCGAACCAGGGGCGTTTTGTCCTGCATGTTCGTGCTGATGTCTTGAGCAATAAAGCTTTGCTACTAAACTAACAAAATCGTTTCGCTTTTCATTAGAATCTGTAATATTGGGCCAAGATCCATACTTATGTTTATATAATAGCATTGCGTCAGTATGCATTAGTTCAACGGCTTTTCGATCCTTTCCGCTAACACAAGAACCATAACTAAATCCACCAACCTCCATTATCATTAATTGTTCAAGGGAAGCTAAAAACAGCTCTCTGCCTCTGTAATCCAACAGGGTTGCTGTTCCAGGTGGTGAAGCAAGTAAATTCTTATATTCCTCAAGTAAAATTGCAACTTTAGGAAAATTCTGAACTTGAGTTTCGATGAATCTCTTGAAATCTATACAATAAGGATCTTCAGTAGTTGTATAGATAAAGTATTTAGCCATATTCAGTGGATGATTGGGATAGTAGATTCTCCCTGCATGACCACTGAGTCTTATCGTTTGTTTTTTTAATTCATCTAATTTTTTATCAAGAGCAAGAAAAGGGCCAAATGGGCTAGTTAACGTTTGGATTAGCTGAGGTTGTTCAGGTTTAGCTGCAGCAGTCACACAGGATAAATTGGATTGGCTATGACGCAATTGTACTGTAGGAGAAAATTCTAACGCCTCACGACTAACAATATGACTTGAACGATAACGCTCTGAGCCTAAAGGTGTTATCTTTCCATCAGTGCCCACAACATATAAAGTATGTTTAGAAAAATTTGCAGGCGCAGGTATTGAGCGATGACGGCTGCACAAAAAGGAAAAAGTCTCTTCGATATTCGTCGAATTGGTAAGCACGTTCTCTAATAAATACTGCTCGTGATCGGATAGCTCCCAATACCATTCGGGAATTTTACTAACTTTACCAATAAATTTTTTAAATGAGACTGAATCGTTAGTATTAAGCTCAACAATTTTATCCTTTAATGTTCGAATATTAAGCTCTATATTAGCCGGTTCTTTAACTAAGACCTTAAGCATATTTTGCATTTGTGGTGAACAGGTTTTAAACCATTCTGGATAATTGCCTTTAGCAATTTGCTCACACTCTCTATAACTCAAATTTTTTATATAAGAACTAAGAAAAGAATTTAATTCATCTTCTATGTGTTTGGCTGTGTGAACATTTGCAGATAAATTGCATAAATATGCTTTTTGATAAATAGGTAATTGACGAAAAAAAATCGTATTATGAGGAAAATCCTCTTTTTTAATTTGCTGTAATTCCGCTATTAATTGAGGATAATGTGCTGGTACAACTTCATCCACTTGTAACGCATACTCACCAGATCCTATAGGAGTTAACGTCATCAAATCGTTACGGCCTTTATTCATTAATGCGTATTGCTCAGCCACATTGAGGCAATCTTTAGCTTCTTCTTTGTTGAAAAAATGCCATGCACAATTCACTTGAGTAATTAATTCGTCAGTAAAAACCTTTAATTTTTTTTGTAATTCATCAATGGAATCCGAAGTGAATTTACAGTTTTTTAATAAGGTATCAGCAGTATGTTTTAAACTCGCTTTAAAGTTAGCCAATTCTTCAAGACTTAATTTCCTTTGATCATTTGTTTTGGGTTTTAAGGGATATGCCTCCAAAGCCAATAAAAAACCCGCGTGTAGACTAGCAGCTCGGCGCTGATAACATGCTTTATAATTAGCTGTTTTTTCATCGAAAGATTCTTCAGTTAAACCGCCAGGGAATTTTTGCTTTAAAGAATTTAATAATGGATCTGCGAGAACCGTGTCAGAGGGTACACGTAAAATTTTTCCTTTTGCCATGGCTACAATTTCCTTACTGCTTTTAGTACTTTATTATTGAATAATTAAGTTCATGAAACAATCATTTCAAGCTAACGACCGTCATTATTTTTAAGTACCTTAAGATACCAGGAAGTTCATTACCTTAATAGATTTAGTTCATGTTAAACTAGCTTTTTTTAACGAATAACACTCTAAAAAAATAAAAAGGAGTTTTTAATGGTCTACACGGTGTCACACCACATTGGTGGTGAATTAGTGAATGAAACCAACACGCAAAGTCACTCTATTTATAATCCCGCACATGGCGAAATTATTGGCCAAGTTCATTTTGCTTCTAAAACATTGTGCGATAAAACAGTGGCCATCGCTAAAGAAGCCGGTAAAGAATGGTCGCAAACTCCAGCTATCAAACGCGCTCGAATTTTATTTAAATTTAGAGATTTGCTCGAAAAAAATCAGTTAGATTTAGCCCGCATCGTCACTCGTGAACATGGTAAAACTATAGATGATGCCAAAGGTTCTGTAGCCCGTGGAATAGAAGTTGTAGAATTGCATTGTGGTTTAGTTAATCAACTAAAAGGTGATTTTTCGCCAGAAGTGGCAAGCCATATTGATTGCCATACCATGAGACAACCTTTAGGAGTATGTGCAGGTGTTTCTCCTTTTAATTTTCCAGTCATGGTCCCCATCTGGATGATGATTCCCGCGATTGCTTGTGGCAATACCTTTATCTTGAAACCTTCCGAACAAGATCCCTCTGCCCCCCTACGGTTATTAGAATTACTTAGCGAAGCAGGTCTTCCTCCCGGGGTTGCTAACTGCATTCAAGGAGATAAAACGGTAGTAGAGCAATTATTAGCTCATCCTGACATCGCAGCGTTTACTGCAGTAGCCTCCACTCCGGTGGCACAAGCCATTTACACTACCGCTACAGCTCATGGTAAAAGAGCGCATACCTTCGGTGGTGCTAAAAACCATTGCGTGGTCATGCCTGATGCTGACTTAGACCAAGCAGCAAGTGCCATAGTCGGTGCGGCTTTTGGTTCTGCTGGTGAACGCTGTATGGCCTTATCAGTAGTAGTTGCAGTGGGTGATGCGACAGCCGATGCGCTTCTTGAAAAAATGACCCCACAAATTCGTGCGATTCGTATTGATGCGGGAGATTTAGAAGGCACTGATATGGGGCCGTTGATAAGCAGTGCGCATAGACAAAAAGTACTTGCCGCTATCGATCAAGGGGTTAAAGAAGGCGCGCAGCTAATCATCGATGGTAGAGAATTTAAACATGCAGTCCACGAACAAGGATTTTATTTAGGACCTTGTTTATTTGATAACGTCAAAGATCATATGTCTGTTTATCAAAATGAAATTTTTGGTCCAGTATTAGTCGTTTTAAGAGTCAAGACTTTTGAAGAAGCTTTAGCTCTAGTCAACAAGCACCAATATGGCAATGGAACTGCTATTTTTACTCGCGATGGTTTCAGTGCTCGTGAATACAGTCAACGTGTGCAAGTAGGTATGGTGGGTATCAACATCCCTATTCCTGTGCCAATTGCTAACCATCCCTTTGGTGGTTGGAAACGCTCTGCTTTTGGTGATACCAATATGCATGGTGAAGAGAGTATTAATTTTTATACTCGACGTAAAACTGTGACCAGTAAATGGCCAGTGACCCAAGTACACGGAAGTGCTTTCATCATGCCCACCCATAATTAAGGAAATGCGATGGCAAAAATTGGATTTGTTGGTTTAGGGCATATGGGTTTACCCATGGCCCTTAATTTAGTCAAAGCCGGTCATCAAGTCACTGGCTTTGATTTGCAAGCTTCTGCGAAAGAGCGCTTTGCTGCCAGTGGTGGTTTGGTGGCAAATAATTTACATGACACTGCTAAAGATCAAGAAGTCATTATCACGATGTTGCAAACTGGACAACAAGTGTTGCATGTTTGTCTCGGAGTGGATGGTCTATTTAATAAAGCGCATCAGGAAGCAATTCATATTGATTGTTCGACTATTGATGTCAAAAGCTCTCGCGAAGTACATCAATTAGCCCAAGAAAATAATCTCCTATCCGTTGATGCACCCGTGTCAGGTGGAGTAGCTGGTGCTGCAGCGGGAACGTTGACCTTCATGGTTGGTGGTGAAGAAGCTGCTTTCACTAAAGCGCAAACTATTCTTAGCGCTATGGGGCAAAAAATTATTCATACCGGAAAAGCAGGAAGTGGGCAAGCCGCCAAAATTTGCAATAACATGATTCTGGGCATATCCATGATCGCTATTTCAGAAGCCTTTACTTTGGGACAAGAATTAGGTCTCACTCCACAAAAATTATTTGAAGTGGTGAGCAATTCATCAGGACAATGCTGGGCTATGTCTAAATACGTTCCTGTTGCCGGCGTTTTAGAAAATGTGCCTGCAAATAATGATTACAAACCCGGTTTTGCAGCAGCTATGATGTTAAAAGATTTGCTCTTAAGTCAAAATGCCGCGCAATCGCATGCTACTGCCACACCCTTGGGTGCAAAAACCACTGAACTCTATCAACGCTTTGTTGAACAAGGTCATGGTGACCTGGATTTTTCAGGAATTATTAACCTGCTTACAGAACATCAGGAGACTTAGAATGAGTCATGAGACCACACCTGAATTAACACCTACAGAAGATTCCTTAACGGAGTTTTGGTCGGAAATCGGCGAACAAACACTCACTTGGATTAGTCCTTGGAAAAGCACTCTCGAAGGTAATTTCAAACAAGGCAATGTGCAATGGTTCAAAGGTGGGGTACTCAACGCTAGTGCAAATTGTCTCGATCGTCACTTACCTCATAAAGCCAAACACCCTGCGATTATTTGGGAAGGTGATTCACCGCAAGACTCTCGCACTTTAAATTTTGCAGAACTGCATGCCGAAGTCTGTCGCATGAGTAATGTGTTAAAACAATTAAATATTAAAAAAGGCGACGTGGTTGGAATCTATTTACCTATGATTCCCGAAGCAGCAATAGCTATGTTGGCTTGTGCACGTATTGGTGCCGTGCATACGGTAGTCTTTGCTGGATTTTCTGCGCAATCCTTGAATCAACGTCTCAGTGCATCCGCTTGCAAATGCTTAATCACCGCTGATGCTTATCAACGCGGTGGAAAAGAAGTTAAACTAAAAGCGCAAGCCGACGCAGCTTGTAAAGATTTGAACATTATTAAATTGCTTATTAAAAACCAACAAGACTCTCTACCGCTAAACTCTAAAAACGAATTTTGGTGGCATGAGTTAAGATCCACTGTCTCTGCAGAATGCCCACCGGAACCGATGGATGCCGAAGATCCACTTTTCATTTTGTATACTTCCGGCAGTACCGGTAAACCTAAAGGGGTAGTACATACCACCGGCGGTTATTTAGTACAGACCGCATACACGCATCAACTCATTTTTAATTGCAAAGACAAAGAAGTGTTTTGGTGTACTGCAGATGTAGGCTGGATTACTGGGCACAGTTACGTGGTGTATGGACCTTTGTGCAATGGGATTACGACTTTAATGTATTTAGGTATTCCCACCTGGCCAGACGCTGCGCGCAATTGGCAGATCGTCGATAAACATCAAGTCGCTGTTTTTTATACCGCACCTACTGCCATTCGCTCTTTAATGCGCGCGGGTGATGAATGGTTAGAGTCTTCTTCGCGCAATTCATTGCGTTTGTTAGGTTCTGTCGGTGAACCTATTAATCCTGAAGTGTGGCAATGGTATTATCAACAAGTCGGTCAAAGCCGTTGTCCTATCGTGGATACGTGGTGGCAAACAGAAACCGGAGCTATAATGCTGAGCCCCCGATCTGACGATGAACATTTCAAACCTGGCGCAACAACACTACCTATTCCCGGAGTAGTTCCGGTATTATTAAACGAACAATTTGCAGAACTCCAGGGCGCTGCTGAAGGTAATTTAGCGTTTAAATACCCTTGGCCCTCCATTGCACGAACGATTGCAGGCGATCATCAGCGCTATCGAGAAACTTATTTTTCCCATGACTATTACATCACCGGCGATGGTGCTAAACGTGATGAAGACGGGGATTATTGGATTACTGGTCGCATTGATGATGTCTTGAATGTTTCGGGACATCGTATTGGAACCGCAGAGGTTGAGAGTGCTCTAGTCAGTCATGCCGCAGTTGCCGAAGCAGCGGTGGTGGCTATTCCGCATGAGATTAAGGGGCAAGGAATTTATGCCTTCGTAACTTTAAAACAAGGCCAACAAGAGAGCGAAGCCTTACAAAAGGAACTGATTGAGCAAGTTAAAATGGAAATTAGTTCTATAGCTAAACCTGAAACCATTCAATTTGTTGCCGATTTACCTAAAACTCGCTCTGGAAAAATTATGCGCCGAATATTGCGCAAGATTGCCAGTAACGAAGTATCTCATATTGATGAACTAGGTGATTTATCCACGTTGGCCAATCCTAATGTTGTTAAAGAATTGCTGGATTTACGAGGGTGAGGCAGCGGACTCTAAATCTGAATACACAACTTGATCCTCAGATGGCTCTGCTTCCTGCGGATCTACTCCCTGCCGCTCTATTTGAATATTGCGGATTGCACTTATCCATTCATCTCTTTGTTCTTTAACGCTCGAACTGAGCAAATCAAAGAGAGGTAACAATCCAAAATTATTTTTTATTAGATATCCCAAGGTTTCAATGAGGGCAAATATACCCACAAAAAAAGTGATTAAGGGATTTTCTTGATATTCTTCTAAAACTTCTTGAATCCTGTTACATAAACTTTCAATCGTATATCCTAGGGGATAGAATACCACGGCGCCCAAATACCCTAAATTACCAACAAAGTTTAAAGCTGCACTAACCAAGGTCATTAAGACATCAACAACATGAGTTAAAACATCTTGCGAGAGTGTGGTTTGGGAAAATTGATATTCGTGTTTATATTTTTTTAATAGGTGTTTAAGCATATATCGTAATTCAGAACTGCTATGCGCTCGCACAAGCCTAAAATAGTGTTGTTCTAAAACACCTAAAATCCGATTAACTTTGTCTTCTCTATTACCTTGTTCTTCATTAACTATCCATAACACTTTTGCTCGTATTGCTTGGGCTATTTCCGCCTTTGAACGCTCAGCAATAAAGAGTATTTCCCGCTTTTCACGTTCATAACGGAAAGTTAGATAGTAAATCTCTTTTTCTAAATCATGCAAAGCGTTTAATTGATTGGATCGCTCTGCAAAATGAGTAGTGTTGGGTAACAAATGCGGGGCTATTTGTTTTACACTGGCGCTAGACTCCAGATCATAACAACCCCTGGGTTCACCAATATCTATATTGGCTTCATTAATTTTCACGCCTCGCACTTGCAGCCGCTTAAAAAGTAATGGATTATTTTTTTCGAGTTCTTTTAATTGGGCAATAACCTGTTCTTGACTACATTGACTGTCTTCTGGAAAACGCTCATCCCTCATATTACGTTCAAACAAATAATTAAACACTTTAGGATAAGTAATCTTAAGTAATCCTCTTTCGAATTGATTAGTAAAAAATCCATGATTTTTTACATAAAAAGCACGCTGAAAATTTAATGACCTTATTCTTCGAGCAGCAGGAATACCATCAAACAAACTAAGTACATTACCTGAACCTAAATAGGCAGGTCTTTCTTCCTTATGCTGACTATATAATTCTAACCAATCTTTGGCTGTAAGAGCCTTTGTTTCTTCCAGCATCGTATCCCCATTTTCTATGTTAAGAATATGGGGGATTTGATCACCTTCAAATGTTGTTCCATGTTGTACGAGAAAATGATACAAGCTATGCCAAACCAGCATAGGGGCAGTCCTTTTACGTGATGTGCGAATACGAATGGCTTCTGCGTGATTGCCATACAAAGGTAGTAATGAAACTTGGGTATCTGCAGGAGACTCTATAATTAAACGGGTTATATCCTGAGGTTTAAAATCAACTCTTCGCTCATCCATTTGATAAAAAGCAACAAAGCTCTTCACGTTTTTTGGGATGTTCCGGCTATAATATTTTCCCTTATCGCCTATCCCTGCAACTGGATCTATAGCTAGAATATGGATTTTTAAATGTTTAATTTTTTCGAGTAAGAGTTTTTCTTGATCGGTTAAAGGAGTTTCCTTTTTACTTAACTCACTTTCTTTCATTTGGAGATAATTGGCAACGCGCATATGCGTCACTGCCCCACGACTAAATCCTACTAAATTAAGATTATTCTCAATAGAGGTTTGCGCTTCTAACCATTGGATAATACCCTCAGTAGCATTAGTGGCATTTCTTACGACTCGGCGACCTAATAAATCAGGACCGTTAATGACAAGATGGTCTGTTTCGCAAGTTTCAGCAAATTGCGAAATAACATTATAGGTTACTTTAGAGCTTTCGCCGGTACCGAAAGCAAAAATTGTAAATGCAGCCATCTAAATCTCAACCACTTAGTTACTGATTACATAGGTAAATTAACCAAAAACAGTAAAATATATATACAATATATGACTCTATTATACATTATGTGGTTGATTGGCACAATCCCTTGCGGCCCCGAGAACACGGGGCCAGAATAGGCAAGGCAATAAGTGGTTATTCTAAACCAATTAATTTAGGTGGGCATAGATAAGCATTACCTAGATTAGTCACGTTAGTTTGTTGTGAACCCCCACTGACATAACCGCTTTGGCCATTAAAACCACCACTCGTTGAGCCAGTGACGCCGGCACGATTCGTGACGATTTGAACGTAGTTTGCCCCTAATTTACCGGCTCTATTGCGCAAATCATTCATTGCTCCTTCTTCCAAATTTCGGTTAGAAGTGAAGCCCCCCGTTAAGAAATTACCTTGATTTCCAACCACTTGCCCTATGTATTTGCATTGTTTTGGCGCAGCATTTGGACTAGCAATGACTCGTGCAGCCTGAGGTTCTGCTGAAATTGAGGCACAACCACTAATTAATAAAGTAAGAGCTGAAATGGAAATTAATTTGTTCATGTTACAACCTTGATAAAGATTATTTGATAAATTTCAATCATTGATGCTGACACAGGTCCATTTTGATTAAAGCGTGATCATCCTATGAGGATTAATGGTTTATTTCAAGTCTTTTAACAAAAAAATTTTACAGCCTTTTTTCATCCTAATGACGCTGCCTTAAGACTTAATTCTAATCCCTACGTCCCTCGGCTTGTCCGAGGGATCCAGTAATCTCGTGTAGTAGTTAGATCTCTGGATCCCGTGGACAAGCCACGGGAAGTAGGATATTAGCTTTAGGCATCGCCAATACCCATCCCGAGCGACCTAGTATGGTTAATTAAGCAGAACAAGACATATCTTGTCCACAACAAGTTGGGGATTTAATACGACCGCAACCTTTAGGGCATTTGGCCACTTGTACTTTTTTATTGGTATCGGTAGTAATGGTTTCGGTAACCAATGAAGTACCGCATTTACCGCAATCAAAGCCCTTCACTTTCATACCACATACTTCGCATTTACATTCCATGTGCTTCTCTCCTGTGAAATTGCTTTTTGAGTATAGGCAATCTTTCTAAATAAATGCAACCAGCTTGCATCGAAGGCTTATTTGCGAGTACAGTTAATAGTAGCTTTAAGGTGCTCGCATTATGAAAAAAAATATCATTCTCTTAACGGTTTCTCTTGCCATGTTTATGGAAGCCGTCGACACCACCATTTTAAATACCGCTATCCCGGTTATGTCCAAAAGCTTAAATGTAAATCCTATTAATCTTAAATTAGCGCTAATCAGTTATTTATTAAGCTTAGCTATTTTTATCCCTATTAGTGGCTGGATAGCCGATAAGTTTGGTATTAAGCGAGTGTTTATTAGTGCCATTAGTCTTTTTACC
>SCSO01000059.1 GCA_004297865.1 Legionella sp. | reverse complement strand
CATTGGCATCATGTGGGGCTTGGTTTTTGCACCGGCTGATTATCAGCAGGGTGAAGCCTATAGAATTATATATGTGCATGTTCCCAGTGCTTTTTTATCTATGGCTTTGTATGCTTGGATGGGTTTTTTAGCGGTTTTACTCTTGGTGTGGCGGATTAAAATTGCGGGGATGCTGTTAACCATCGTTGCTCAATTAGGTGCTTGGATGGCTTTTCTTGCTTTAGTGACTGGGAGTATTTGGGGTAAACCCATGTGGGGTGCTTGGTGGGTTTGGGATGCTCGGTTAACTTCAGAATTCATATTATTACTATTATACGCAGCTATTCTTGCGACGCATCAAGCAGTTAAAAATAAAGAAGATGGTGATAAAATTATCGCTATTTTAACCCTCGTCGGTTTGATCGATTTACCTATCATTCATTATTCGGTGTATTGGTGGAACACGCTGCATCAAGGGGCAACACTTACTGCTTTTGCCAAACCTAAAATTGCCAGCAGCATGTTATATCCGTTATTGCTTACCCTATGTGGTTTTTTTCTTTATGCTTTATGGGTGATTTTTGCCAAGGCACGTAATGAATTATTACTGCGCGAAAGGCGACAAGCTTGGGTTAAAACACAGTATGAGGTGGCAAAACGATGAATCAATTGACGCAATGGTTAGCAATGGGTGGTTACGCTGCTTATGTATGGCCGGCTTATGGTCTGGTTACTGCGGTTTTCATGTTTAATCTTTATAGTTTGAAAAGACAAAAAATTCGTACGCAAAAGCAATTACGCCAGTGGTTTAAAAACTAGGCTTTTTATGACTCCGCAAAGACAACGTAAATTAGTACGCATCCTGTTAGCATTCTTGGTTTTATCCTTGGTAGCTGGCTTAGTGCTATATGCTTTAAGACAAAACATTAGTCTTTTTTACACCCCAACCCAAATTGCAACAGGTCAAGCGCCTTTACAGCATGCGATTCGAGTGGGTGGCATGGTTGAAAAAGGCAGTATTGAACGTAAAGCTAATAGTTTAGAAGTGAGCTTTAAGATTACTGATTATAACAAAACGATTAAGGTCACTTACGTGGGCATCCTTCCTGATTTATTTAAAGAAGGGCAGGGTATAGTGGCAGAAGGTCAGGCGGTGGATTCACAGCAATTTCAGGCCAGACAAGTTTTAGCTAAACATGATGAAAATTATATGCCCCCTGAAGTGAGAGCCGCTTTAGTGAAAAAGGAGCCTACATGATTGCCGAAATCGGTCTTTTTTCTTTAGTCTTAGCTTTGCTAGCCGCGCTATTATTAACCTTGATTCCTAGTTATGGTTTAGTCACCAAGCAAAATGATTTGATTGCTTCTGCTAAATATTATGCGAGTTTACAGTTTGTTTTCGTTGCACTCGCTTATCTTTGTTTAACGATTTGTTTCTTGCGAGATGATTTTTCGGTTATTTACGTAGTGAATAATTCCAGTCTTTCTTTACCCTGGTTTTATAAGTTGTGTGCGGTTTGGGGTGGGCATGAAGGATCAATGATGCTCTGGGTAGCTATTTTAAACTTTTGGATGCTCCTAGTTGCTTTTTTCAGTGCTAGTCTAGAGCAAACTATGCGCACGCGCGTGTTAGTGGTTTTGGGTTTTCTAAGCATTGGCTTTATTTTATTTTTGTTAACGACGTCTAATCCCTTTTTACGCCAATTTCAAGAGCTGCAAACCCAAGGGCGTGATTTAAATCCTTTATTACAAGATCTAGGCTTTTTATTCCACCCGCCCATGTTGTATATGGGTTATGTTGGCTTTTCGGTGGCCTTTGCTTTTGCTATTGCTGCATTGTGGGCAGGTAAAGTGGAAGCCAGTTGGTCTAAATGGACACGACCTTGGACCTTAGCCGCTTGGTGTTGTTTAACTACGGGTATTACTTTAGGTAGTTGGTGGGCTTATCGTGAATTAGGTTGGGGTGGCTGGTGGTTTTGGGATCCCGTTGAAAACGCATCCTTTATGCCGTGGTTGGTAGGTACTGCACTGATCCATTCTTTGGCAGTGACGGAACAACGTCAGCAATTTAAAGCTTGGACCATGTTGTTAGCCATTACTGCTTTTTCTTTAAGCTTGATTGGTACCTTTTTGGTGCGTTCTGGGGTTTTAACTTCAGTGCATGCTTTTGCTGTAGATCCACAGCGCGGTCTGTATATTTTAGGTTTTTTATTGATAGTGATTGGCGGCTCATTAGTGCTCTTTCTGTTTAGAGCACAAACCCTAACTACCGAAAAATCACCCAGTTATTTATCTCGGGAAAGTGCCTTATTACTCAATAACGTGTTTTTAGTTGTCATTATGCTGACCGTATTAATGGGTACTGTTTATCCTTTATTGGTAGATGGATTAGGTTTAGGCAAACTATCCGTAGGTGCACCTTATTTTAATGCTGTTTTCGTGCCGCTAATGATTCCCGTTTTGCTTTTCATGGGGTTAGGCATTCATTTGAAATGGAATAGTGATCAGTGGTCTGCAGTGTTTAAAAAAATGAATTTACCGGCTCTATGCAGTTTAGGTTTGCCCTTAGGCTTTTTATGGGGAACTCAGCAGGTATTTAACCTCTCCGCTTACTTAGGTTTAGCACTTGCTTTATGGGTGATATTAAATACTTTAACCGCAGCTTTTAAACGAATGCAAGATAGAGGCTGGTCGCAAATGGGGCAGGCTTATTGGGGCATGGTGATTGCGCATATGGGCGTGGCCACCACCGTGATTGGCATTGCTATTTCTACTGCGTATGGCATACAAGATGATGTGCAAATGACTCCAGGTAAAAGCATTCATTTAGCAGGTTATCAAATAGAGTTTATCAATCAAGCGCTTTTAAAGGGGCCTAATTACACGGGGACGCGCACTGAGTTTCAAATCAGTGATGGAGTACATAGTAAAACTATTTATCCTGAAAAGAGAATTTATAATATTGGGCAAATGGCCATGACCGAATCAGCTATCGATGTGACTCCTTTTAGAGATCTGTACGTCGCTTTAGGCGAACCTTTAACAGATGAGTCTTGGTCGGTGCGAGTTTATTATAAACCCCTTATTCGCTGGATTTGGACAGGCGGCTTTATGATTTTGGCGGGCGGCTTTTTAGCCTTGAGTGATCGACGTTATTATCAAAAAAGAAAAGTTCCTTTGAGCACTGCTGCGGAGTTGAGCCTATGAAAAAATTAGATTGGCGAGTACTTCCTATTGTTTTATTTATGCTATTAAGTGTTTTCCTTTGGCGTGGTTTATCTTCCGATCCACATCATTTGCCTTCGGTGCAAATAGGCAAACCTTTACCCGTTTTTGATTTAGCGCAATTGCAAAATCCGCAATTAAGATGGACCAGTCATGATGTGCCGCGGCAAGTGTGGTTATTAAATGTTTGGGCGAGTTGGTGCCAGGCTTGTAATGAAGAACAGGTGATGTTGCTGCAATTAGCACAGGCTGGTGTACCTATTTATGGTTTGAATTATAAAGATAAGGCTGATGAGGCTTTAGCCTGGTTAAAAGAATGGGGTAATCCTTATCGAATGATCATACAAGATCCTGAGGGGAAAACCGCTATTGATTTGGGCGTGTATGGTGCCCCGGAAAGTTTTGTTATCGATAAGCAGGGGATTATTCGTTATCGCCATGTGGGGGTGATGAATCAACAGGTGTGGACGCAAACTATCGCTCCTTTAATGAAACAATTGGAGCAGCAAGCATGAGGACACTATTCTTCTTGCTAACCTTAATAAGTTTTTCGAGCGTTGGCTGTGCTAATAGTTTCTATCCTTTAGACTCACCCAAAAAAGAAGCGCAGTTTCAACATCTCTTAAAAGATCTGCGTTGTTTGGTCTGTCAAAATCAAGATTTAGCGGATTCTAATGCTGAACTTGCTAAAGACTTACGTCAGCAAGTGTATGAATTAGTGCAAGAGGGAAAAAGTGATACGGAGATTAGCGATTATTTAACTTCGCGGTATGGTGACTTTATTCTGTTTAAACCACCTTTCAAAGCAGCGACTTTGATTTTATGGTTAGGACCTTTTTTCTTTTTGATCTTAGGTATGCTAATTTTTTGGCGTACTTGTTTTAAGCGAGTTTCTTATGAGTGAGTGGTGGTTAGTCGCTGTCTTGGGGTTTA
>SCSO01000058.1 GCA_004297865.1 Legionella sp. | reverse complement strand
ATTTTCAACAAGAGCTCAGCCTATATGCACTATTAAAAGAAATTGCCAAAGACCATGAGCATTCCATCCAATTAAATCAGCTTTTGGATTTACTCTTAAAAAAACGACTTGAAGCTTTCTTCGCCCTGGCAATAAACATTGGCTTGTTCACCCTTACTATTTTACCTTTAATCGCATATTCGATCCTTCAATGGCAATGGCTGTTTCATTTTTTGTTCGATACCGCGAATATCTTACCTATTTTGGGAGTATTCTTTTCTATTGGTCTACTCGCCACCAATCTTTATCTGAATCATTTAAACGACAGAAGACCAGCTTATAAAATTTACCGTGATGATGCGTTTATTCTAACCAATAGTTTACTCAATATTACTGGGAAAATTGTCCTAATTTTGACCCCATTTACCTACCCTATCGCCGCTAGTGTACTTTTTCTCCTAGCTACCGTGATAGAACTCATTAAAGAATCTTGGTATTTGTATGAGCTAGATTTCGATTACCAGCAAAAAGAATTTTTGGATAATACTCAATCCATTATTTTGCATCAGCAATTTGCGCGCATCGAACACGATTATTACAAACAACGTAATAAATTAATCATCAACCTCTTAGGGGCTATTTTATTACTTGGCGTTCTAATCGCCTGTCATTTTGTACCCTTTGGTTTGACTTTGACTTTATTGACAACGGCGTCCATAGGTATTATTTATTTAATAAAACTTGCAGCACTGAAGATCAACGATCATATTTCTAATGATAATTTGCAAAGCGAATTAAAAGCTATTAGTGAACTACACGATAAGGTAATGGTTGATAAAGGAACGGTTAATCAATTTGTACAATCCATTCAAGTGCCGCAATTATCAGATAGCGACAATCTAAGCCATCCTCAAAAAATACGAGGATTAGACAGATCAAATTTAGTTTTCTTTAAAGAAGCTAATAACTCATCTTTTCTTGAACAGCCTCACCACACATTAACAGCTTCTGTTTAAGCATAAACCTCAGCACAAACTTGCCTTACTTCCTCTTGTAATGCTTCAAGATGATTAGTCTTTGCTTGTAATACTTTTTGATGTAAGCAATGATGATATTCTTTATAAGCCTTGCGTAAAATCTCATATTGCTTATCGGAAAGAGCCCCTCCAGCAAACAATTGTTCCAATTGTTGCAAAGTATGGGTGCAACTCGCAAACTCCGGTTTTGCCGAACGCAATATTAAAAATTGCAACAAAAACTCCAAATCTAATAAACCGCCTGCTGCATGTTTTAGAGGTTCTTGGTTCTGTTGTTGATTTATTTTTTCTCGCATATTGAGCACTTCTTTTTGCAATACAACGGCATCACGATGAAGAGCTAATACTTGCTGTTTCAATTGTTGAAATGCGCGTTTTATTTTGGTATTCGCAAAAATGATTCGCGCCTTTATAAGCGCTTGATGCTCCCAAGTCCAAGCTTCATTTTGTTGGTAAGCCACAAAAGCATCTACATGACTCACCAATAAACCTGCAGCGCCTGAAGGCCTAAGTCGAGTATCTACAGCATACAAAATCCCACTTTGTAAGCGAGTCGTTAACATATGTAATATCTTTTGCGTTAAGCGAGTAACTAGGGACTCTTCTGCAGTAGTCGCATTATGCAAAAAAACCAAATCTAAATCGGAAGAATAATTCATTTCCCGACTACCTAATTTACCGTAAGCAATGATGGCAAATCGTGTTTTAATCTGGGCTATTTCCGGTTGTTTGATCGCTAATTGTTGATAGGCAATATTTAATACTTGCAGCACTATCACTTCGGCCATATCACTTAAAAATTTACCAATACGCACAGCATCATATGTTCCATAAAGCTCTGCGCGTGCCGCCATTAACCAATGGGTTAATTTAAATTGTCTTAAAAGTTCTTCTTGATATTCTAAATCATCTGAATGCGATAATTTTTCAGCTAAAAGATTCCCCAATTGAGTCTTTGATTGCAAACGCCAATGTTGACCTTGTTCCAATAACACTTCCAAAAGGAAAGGTTGGCTGACTATTAAGGCAGAAATAAAGGGACTATTGGCAAACCAATACAGCAATTCACGTAAAGCCTGTGGATTTTCCGTTAATAAGGCTAGATAAGCACTGCGCCCCACAATATTTTCCAATAAGTGCAACACTTGCGATAAGATTTCATCAGTTTTTGCACTATGACTAAGCTCCGTGAATAATAAGAGCATGAAACGATCCAAGCGCATTCTTGCGCCTTGACTCAAACGTCGACAACGCGGACTATGCCTGAAAGTATGGACCATCTGATAACAATTCACGGCATTTTCATAGCCCAAACTCGCTAATAAATTTACCGCCATACTACTTTCAATATGCCCCTGCCATAGACTTGCCAATTGATTAGCTAGCATCCGCTTTTCATCTTGATACACATCGGCTTGATCAAGAATGGAATGAAAATCATGACTAATGATGCGTTGATACTGGTGTAATTTATCCAGCAACTCATCCCAATTCGCATAGCTCATCGCTAAAGTGATTTGCGTTTGTTTGATTGCTTCTTCGGGTAAAGCATGCGTTTGTTGATCGTTTAAACATTGAAGAACATTTTCTAATTGTCGTAAAAATAGATAGGCTTGTTTTAAAACGTCGCTACGATCTAATAAATTAGCTTCTTTCAAGGCCGCCAATGCTTGCATTGCATTTTGTTTTTGTAATTGGGGTAAACGCCCACCACGAATTAGTTGGAAATTTTGGATAATAAATTCAACTTCTCTAATCCCACCTTTGCCACGTTTAATATCATCCAAACGCGGATTTAATTGCACTTCGCGTTCAATCATCGCTTTCATGCTTCGCAAGGATTCTATAACACTGAAATCCACATAACGTCTATAAACAAACGGTAAAATCAACCGATCAAACCAGGGATGAGTCTCGTGCAAAGAGGCGCTAATGACTCGCGCTTTGACCATTGCATAACGCTCCCAATCTCG
>SCSO01000057.1 GCA_004297865.1 Legionella sp. | reverse complement strand
TTCCTATTTATTCCCACTCTAAGCATCAGCGTTTACCAGAAACCCGAACTATTGGGCAACACGCGATTATTGTTTTAGAAGGTATTTTGTTGTTTAGCGACAAAGCATTACGGGAAATCATGGATATTCGTATTTTTATGTCCACCCCTCTCGATGTGTGTTTGACTCGCCGCTTGAAGCGTGACGTGGTGGAACGACATCGTACCTTTGAGTCGGTGGTCCATCAATATGAAACAACGGTGAGACCCATGTATTTGCAATTTATCGAGCCTTCTAGTCGTTATGCAGATATCATTGTCCCTCGAGGTGGCGAAAACCGCATTGCTATTGAAATGATTCAAGCTAAAATGCGTGAATTATTAGCCTCACATTCAAGCAAAAAGTAAGGAGCATTAGCGTGGGATTTTTAAAAGGCAAGAAAGCATTAATTATAGGTCTAGCAAGTAACCGTTCTATTGCGTATGGCATTGCAAAAGCTTTTCATGAACAAGGCGCTGAACTTGCATTTACCTATCAAAATGAGAAGCTACAATCGCGTGTCGAGACTATGGCAGCTGAGTTTGGTTCTACACTGACTTTTCCTTGCGATGTGGCTCGTGATGAAGATATTAATAATCTTTTTGTCAATCTGCGTACCCATTGGGATAAATTAGATATTCTGATTCATTCTGTAGCTTATGCTCCTGCCGATCAAATTAGTGGCGACTTTATTGAGTGTTCTAACCGCGAAGGATTTAGAATTGCTCATGACATTAGTGCTTACAGTTTAGTTGGGCTTTCCCAAGCAGCTCTTCCTATGATGGAAGGTACTGAGGGGTCCATTTTAACTTTAAGTTATTATGGGGCGGAAAAGGCTGTACCTAATTACAATGTGATGGGTATCGCTAAAGCCAGCCTAGAAGCTTCGGTACGCTATTTAGCTGCAAGCCTTGGCTCTAGAGGTCTTCGCATAAATGCTATCTCTGCAGGCCCTATTAAGACGCTTGCAGCAGCAGGAATTAAAGACTTCCGCAAAATTCAAGCAGCTTATGCTTCTATCACTCCTTTGCAAAGAAATGTCACAGCCGATGAAGTAGGTAATACTGCCGCGTTTTTATGTTCAAGTTTAGCTTCGGGTATCACTGGAGAAGTAGTTCACGTGGATGCAGGCTATCATGCTGTTTCTACGATGAGTGAGCTTGGATAGATCTTGTTGGGTCAAGACCCATAGCCGTCAGGTTAAGGAGTTTCGAAGTCCAATTTTAAACACTTGATTAAGATGGTGTCATCTCCGCGAAGGCGGAGATCCATTCCTGCATTGGTTACGACTTCGCCTAATACAGCCTACATTTTTAACCCACCCTACTATAGAGCGCCCTATCCACCTCATCCACAACTAAAGGCGGTGCTGTAGGTGGAACGAGATAACCTTCTGGAAGTACATGATTTTGCAAATAAAGCTCATAATCAGAAGGATATGGTGGTGGGGCTATATCATCGTTTGGATGATAGGTAGGAGGCGTCACATTATTATTTTCAGGATAGGGAACACTTGGTGGTGCAATAGGTGGAATGCTGCAATCAAAAAATAAATCACCGACCTTCACTTCTACTAACTCACCTCTACGCAGCTGTCTTACCTTTTGTAATAATTCTTGTACATTACCACTATCACCAAACTTACGACTAAAAAATGAAGGAACTGTCTCACTACTGGCAACTTGAGCTATCGAAGCACGTAAAGAAACGATTGCGCATTTGACTTTTATTGGGTCCAGCTTCTTATGGATTAAAGCAATTTCCTCTTCAGCAGTCAAAGCAAAACGCTGCGGATCTGTAGGATCAATAGCATCTTGATTGTAATTAGGTGCTAAATAATCATAGGTTAAACTCGTACCTAAGCAAGCCAAACCAGCACCCAACATACCCACCGATACTATTGCAAAAATAACTAAAAATGCAGGATTCAAACCGGCAGCAAGTGCTATAGCGACTAAAGGCTCTACTGCAAATCCCACCATCATCCCAGTGGAAATTGAGCCTACAGCAAGTGAAAGTGAAATACTTAGCGCTGCTTTTAACCAACCTTCATTGTACCAAAGCCGCTCAAGGCTATCGCTTAGATCATAAAGCATATAGGCAAAAGCTACTATAGCCAACGTTGCTACAATAGCCGTAACGGCTAAAACTAATAAACCCAAGAGAATTTTATTCGTCTCTTCGCTATTTTTTCCTGGATGCGTATGAATTGGGCCGGGATTAAAGACGGAGCCTCTATAATAATTATAACGAGGATTGATTAAACTATTAAAGATAAGCCAATCAGTAAAAAAGCTTCCATAATGCGAATGATAATGGGAACAACGAGCAAACCTATAACTCTCAATTTTAAAAAGAG
>SCSO01000056.1 GCA_004297865.1 Legionella sp. | reverse complement strand
CAATTTGCACGATATTCATAAAAATGCATTTTTTTATTTATAAAATGTACAGTTTAGATTAATATTGACACATTCTAAGCCAGAGGAATATGTATGCCGAAAAAGAAATTGATCAATACCCGTAAATACAGAGTCTATTCCAAGCGTTATTTAAAGTTTGATTTTGTCGCCGCAATTGTAGTCTTTCTTGTTGCTATTCCCTTGTGTTTAGGTATCGCCTTAGCATCTGGTGCCCCCCTCTTTTCTGGAATATTGAGTGGTGTTATTGGGGGAATTGTTGTAGGCAGTTTGAGTGGATCCCATGTCAGCGTCAGCGGACCTGCTGCGGGTATGGCCGCAGTAGTTGTTACTGCTTTAGCACAATTAGGTGATTTTAATACCTTCTTATTAGCTCTATTATTTGCTGGTGTGTTGCAGATAATCATAGGTAGCTTTAAAGCGGGCTTTGTCGCCGATTATGTACCATCCAATGTGGTACAAGGTCTACTTTGTTCTATTGGTATCTTATTAATTGTTAAACAATTACCCTTAGCTTTTACCCTATCAGCCGATTTTAACGAACTGAAAGCCCATCTTCTAGAAACAACCGAAGGCCTAACTTTAAGTCCAATTTTGGCGATTTCCAATCACATCAATTCTGGGGCTATGTTAATTACTTTTATTTCATTGAGTATTTTAATTTATTTTGACGCCACAAAAAACAAAGTACTTAAAGAAATCCCTGCACCTATCATCGTAGTTATTATGGGTGTGGTATTAAATGAGCTTTTCCTATGGACCGATTCGCCAATGGTTCAGAATTCTCCACAACTAGTGAATATCCCCAGAACCACTGGTGTTGCAGATTTCTTTAGTCAATTGGAGTTTCCAAAATGGACTGCCTGGGCTAATCCACGTATTTATTTATACGCAGGAATCATCGGAATAGTTGCCTCTCTTGAGAGCTTATTAAACTTAAAAGCGGGAGAGAAGTTAGATAAAAAACGTCGTCATAGTTCCACCAACCAAGAATTAATTGCTCAAGGGGTGGGTAACTGTGTTGCCGGATTAATTGGTGGTATCCCTGTCACTTCAGTGATCGTTCGTACTTCGATTAATATTCAAGCAGGTGGTAAAACCAAAATGGCCACCATTCTGCATGGCATTTTTATCTTATTCGCGGTCATGCTATTGCCAGGTGCTTTAAACAAAATACCTTTGTCATCCCTAGCTGCTATTCTGATTTACACAGGTTATAAGCTAAACAAGCCTTCTATTTATCGAACTATATATAGCCAAGGTACTGATCGTTTCGTTCCCTTTATCGTGACGGTGATCAGCATTATTGTCTTCAATCTTCTCACTGGTATATTGATAGGTTTAGGAGTTAGTTTGTTCTATATCTTAAAATCGAATAGTCAAACACGTATCGATATTATTAAAGAAATTTATCCTAAAGGCATTATTAGCCGTTTGATTCTTCCCCAACAAATGACTTTCTTGAACAAAGCGGCCTTAGTTGCGGAATTGGAATCTATCCCTAAGTATGCACGCTTAGTCATTGATGCAAGATATACACAATATATCGATAAAGAAATTTTAGAGCTTTTAAAAGAATTCAAAAGCGAGCAAGCACCTACTAAGCATATCGCTTTAAATTTCACTGGCTTTAAAGACAGCTATAAGATTCATAACTACATTGATTTCATTAACGTCACCACTTACGATGTGCAAGCAACTTTGAATCCATCGCAAGTCTTAAATATTTTACATGAAGGTAATCAACGTTTCTTACACGATACCCGTATTCATCGTTCTAATCACGTGGATATTAAACACACGGCGAAAATGCAGCATCCTATTGCTGTAGTATTAGGTTGCATTGATTCGCGCGTTCCGGTCGAAACGATTTTTGATATGAGCTTTGGCGATCTCTTCTGCGTGCGCGTTGCAGGAACTGTGGTCAATGATGACGTTTTAGCAAGTATTGAATACGCTTGTAATGTGGTAGGCGCTAAATTAATAGTGGTCTTAGGCCATACACGTTGCGGAGCAATCCAATCCGCCTGCGATGGTATTGAGCGGGGTCATATCACCCAGCTCCTGGCGAAAATAAAACCCTCCGTTGCCGCAGAAACGAAAACCGAAACCAATAGAACGGGACAAAACATCACTTTCGTTAATCGGGTAACGCAATTAAATACTGCCAATACCATGCAAAACATTTACTCCCGCAGTCCAATCCTACGAGACATGATTAACAGTGATGAAATAGCCATCGCCGGCGCAATCTATGATGTACATAGTGGCGTGGTCAAATACAAAAATTATGAAAAAGAGTTGAAGGAATTAAATAGTCCGGAGCAGGAAGTTTTGGTGCATAAATTAGAGCAATTGCTAAAAGATGCACGGATTCCTTAGCGGAAAAAGCAATGTGGCTCATCTTTTGCTCTTTGAGTTAAATTTTGTCATTCCCGCGCAGGCGGGAATCCACGGTTTTGGTAGGTTGGATCATGACCCAACCTACCCATATCAACTTTGCACAAGAATGAATTTCGCTTAGCCCGACCGCTATAGCTTTACAGCTCAACCTACGATATGTATATTATACCTCCACCTAATTCCTCTAATTCTTAGGAGCTCTAATGCGTGCCTCGCAATGGTTTATTTCCACACTCAAAGAAACTCCCAGTGATGCTGAAGTGGTCTCACATCAATTAATGCTTAGAACTGGCATGATTCGCAAATTAGGCTCCGGACTCTATACTTGGATGCCCTTGGGATTAAAAGTGTTACGTAAAGTAGAGCAAATCGTACGTGAAGAAATGAATCGCGCTCATGCAATGGAAGTCTTAATGCCAGCAATACAACCGGCTGAACTTTGGCAAGAAACCGGACGTTGGGACACTTTTGGCGGACAATTATTAACCATGAAGGACAGCAATGAACGGGAATATTGCTTCGGGCCAACGCACGAAGAAGTAATCACCGATATCATGCG
>SCSO01000055.1 GCA_004297865.1 Legionella sp. | reverse complement strand
TTTGGACCCGTAATGAGCATCCTCAGTTTTGCTGATGAAACTGAAGCAATCCAACGAGCCAATAATACTACTTATGGTTTAGCGGCTGGGGTGTTTACTCAAAATATCAAAAGAGGACATCGCATCGCACAACAGTTACAAGCAGGAATGTGTTGGATAAATAATTACAACGCTACTCCCGTTTCTATGCCCTTTGGGGGAAGCAAACAATCGGGTTTTGGTCGTGAAAATGGTCGAGTTGCTTTATTTAATTATTCGCAACAAAAAAGTATTTATGTGGAGTTGGATGAAATACAACACTCCTATTCGTAAGTAATTGAGGTGATTATGTCAAGGATGATAAAGTCGCAACAGGTGGATTATATTATTGTTGGTGCAGGTTCTGCAGGTTGTGTTTTAGCCAATAGATTATCCGCTCAACCGGAGGTTCAGGTTGCTCTTTTCGAAGCAGGAAGAAATAACAATTCCTGGAAAGTGAAAATGCCCGCGGCGTTAACTTATAATCTTGAAAATGATAAGCACAACTGGTTCTATTTTACTGAGCCACAAGCCAACATGCATCATCGCAAACTCTATTGGCCACGGGGAAAAATTTTAGGTGGTTCTTCCGCGTTGAATGCCATGGTTTATATTCGCGGACATGCCAAAGATTTTGATCGTTGGCATGAAGAAGGTGCCACCGGTTGGAATTACGAAAATGTATTGCCTTATTTTAAACGTTCAGAAACTTATAGTAAGGGTGGCAATTTTTATCGCGGTGATTCTGGCCCATTGAAGGTAGCTCATCGCATCTCTGATAATCCTTTATTCGATGCATTCATTGAAGCGGGCGTGCAAGCAGGCTATCCCAAATCTCTGGATATTAATGGTGCACAACAGGAAGGTTTTGGTCGTTTTGATATGACTATTGATCAAGGTCAACGTTGCAGTGCTGCACAGGCTTATTTAACTAAACCCGTGAGAAAACGAGCTAATTTCCAATGTCATACTCAAGCACAAGTCATTCGCGTTCTTATCGAACATCATCGCGCTGTAGGCATTGAATACATCCGAAAAGGTAAAATCTATCATTGTTATGCTACACGCGAAGTCATTCTTGCTGGCGGAGCAATCAATTCGCCTCATTTATTGCTGCTCTCAGGAATTGGTCCCGCAACCACTCTGCAACAACAGCATATTGAAGTGAAAGTTGACCTGCCTGGAGTAGGACAAAATCTGCAAGATCATTTGGAATATTACATGCAATACGAATGCAAAAAACCCATTACGTTGCATTCAGTCGCTAATCCATTAAAGAAAATGTCCGTAGGATTGCAATGGTTTCTCACTGGTAGAGGCTTAGCTGCGTCTTCTCATTTAGAGGCTGGCGCATTTATTTCCACGCGTCATGATATTGAACACCCCGATCTGCAATATCATTTTTTACCCAGCATAGTTGCTGATCACGGGCGTAGTTTTGGTGACTGTCATGCATTCCAAGTCCATGTCGGCACTTTACGACCTGAAAGTCGTGGTTTCTTAGAACTTACATCGAAAGATCCTTCACAAGCTTTAAAAATTCATGCAAATTATTTACAAACCGACAATGACCTAAAAGACCTAGTAGCCGGAGTTGCTATCACTCGCGAGATTTTTAATCAAGAGGCTTTCAAACCTTATAAAGGAAGAGAAATTCAACCAGGATTGACCTGTCAAACGCCAAAAGAAATGGAAGAATTTATTCGTGCTAAAGCAGACAGTGCTTACCATCCTTGCGGCACTTGTAAAATGGGAATAGATTCTTTAGCGGTGGTGAATCCTAAAGCACAAGTTTATGGAATAGATCAGTTACGAGTGGTCGATGCATCTATCATGCCGTCCAATCTTTCCGGCAATCTAAATGCATCCACTATTATGATGGCAGAACGAGTGAGTGATCTGATATTGGCAGAAACTCATTAATGATTAGTATATTAAGATGATTTCTTACCGCGAAATAAATGATTCGCGGATGCTTGCATAGTGGGCATAATCACTAGCTCTTCAATGTCTACTCGTGATGTACGAGTAATACAATATAAAACAGCATCGGCAATATCTTCGGCAATCAAAGGCTCAAAATCTTTATAAAAGTCTTTTGCCTTTTCTTTGTCATTCCAACGCACTTCACTAAATTCAGTTTCTACTGCTCCAGGAGCAATCTCTGTGACTCGCACAGGGCTACCTAACATATCCAAACGCATGGATTTGGATAGCGCATTGACTGCGTATTTCGTTGCTGAGTAAACATTTCCGTTGGGATAACAAGAATGACCAGCGATGGAACCGATATTGACTACATGCCCGCATTGACGCTCTAACATTCCAGGAAGAATAGCGCGACTCACATATAATAAGCCTTTAATATTGGTATCGATCATGGTTTCCCAATGGTCAACATCGCCTTCTTGTATGGGTAAAGTATCGAGAGCTAAACCTGCATTATTTACTAAAACATCAATTGCTTGCCATTCAGTTGGCAATGAGGTGAGTTGCTTTTTGACTTGTTCTTTGTTGCGAACATCTAATTCGAGTATGTAGGGTTGTTGTTGATATTTTTGTTGCAGTTCTTT
>SCSO01000054.1 GCA_004297865.1 Legionella sp. | reverse complement strand
ATCTGTGCGCTTCAGGAGTTTTAAACAAGTCCAAACCACATGCAATATCGTAGATTGATCATTCCAGGCACAAGCTATTTTTTCACGGTAGTGCTTCAAGATAGAAGAAGTGATTTATTAATCCAAAGAATAAATGAACTACGCCAGGCGTTTAAGCAGGTTATTGAACGTTATCCATTTATAATTGATGGAGTCGTGGTATTGCCAGATCATTTTCATCTCATGATGACGTTACCACCAAATGATGGAAATTACTCTCAACGGCTGGGTTTCATTAAAAGTTGTTTTTCACGTCAAATTGAATCATTAGAGCCCGTCAGCGTGTCGCGGAAAAACAAACGAGAACGAGGTATTTGGCAACGCAGGTTTTGGGAACATGTTATTCGGGACGAATTAGATTATTCTCGTCATCTAGATTACATCCACTACAATCCTGTTAAGCATGGTTATGTGAAAACACCATCTGAATGGCAATACTCAAGCATTCATCAATACATTAATTCAGGGATTTTACCACAAGATTGGGCCTGTCATGATGTAGCTACCCTACAAGTATTTGGTGAGTAAAAAATCAGGTAACTCCTTGTTTTAAAATAAATGAAAGCGTCTTATTATATTCGTCAAATTAATCCGAAGCGTAATACCATATTGTTGGGCCAAGGCCCAACCTACAGCAGGTTGGTTAAACTTAATGCGACAGCACGAAAAAGGCTTAGTTGGAGAAAACAGGTGCTTTCCCAAAGCAAATAATGTATAATTTTCACCCAAACAAACCAACATTTAACACCATGCCCAATACCGTCATTATAGGAGCAGGACCCATAGGCTTATTTCTTGCCTATAAATTATATAAAGCTGGTATTCGGGATCTGGTCATTTATGATCCCCATGCGAATGAATATACTCGCCCAGGTCATTTAATCAATGATACCGTGCTAATTATAGGGATTAAAACTCAAACCTATATCCAAATACCGCGCAAAAAAGGAAATGTGTCCTGGCATATCAAAGATGTAGAGCGTGCATTGTATAATGTAGTCAGTGCCCTAAAGATCCCCATCCATAAAAAAGCGTTCGTCCGATTTAACAATGACCCCAATAAAAAAGGAATAGTCATTTCCGGATCCGACCAAATTGAAGAAATAGTTGATTGCGATTATGTGTTCGATTGTACAGGTAGTAGTCGACGTGTCGTTCATGCAGTGAACGCTACTCTTCCTGCACCCGTTTTTAGTTTACAACCCCTATGTTCAAAAATAAATGCTAAAAGACATTTGCTAGCCTATGTCAAAATCAGTGAAACCGATTTAGCAACCATTAATACCCATAATTCCAAAAGAACCGAACTTCTCGAATCTTCGTATTTTGTCGGAATGATGGATAAATTACACTCTCTAGGATGGCACGAGTTCGAAGTACCACGATGTTATGGAGTCGCTTTTGGTCCTAATAAGGCTTGTATTTATGTTGAATGTCCAGATGATTTAAGACCTGAACAATATGAAGTATGGCTCAAAGCAGCGATATCGGCTCGCATTAGTAATATTAAAGAAATACCCGTTGAGCAACTTCCCAATTCTAAAAAACATGAAAAAAAACCCAGATTAACCGCTTTTACAACTGACCCGCAGGAATTGACTACTTACTTTCACAGCAGTGAACAATTGCCAACAGTCATTCCCGTAGGTGACTCTCAAATTGATCCTCACTATTTTTTAGCTGATGGGATTCATGATGGAATGGATCGTGTGGGAGCCTTATTAGCCCATATTATTTGTGTTGAAGGAAAAATGGCAGGCCTTAACGTTGAGCCCTATTCTGCAGAGCTTAAGCAATTATTACAGGCTCACAAGGAGCGAATTAAAGAGCATTTTCAAGAACGTGAGGAATTTTTTACAGAGGGTCTAAAAAAAGCAAAAATCCATTATCAAAAAATGTGTGATCAAGCACCAAATTACTCCACTCGCTTAAAACTGGGTGTCGCCTTAAAAGAGATTGAAGCTCGAATGACACTCAATGAAGCAACAGCAGAACTATGTGAATTAGCATCACCCAAAGATACTAATTCTTCCGTTTTGCTAGAAGGTAAACTCCGCATG
>SCSO01000053.1 GCA_004297865.1 Legionella sp. | reverse complement strand
TTGGAATTCTTCCAGGCTCATCATAGAGTTGGTATCGACCATCCCTTGTTCTTCGGGATATTGAGTCATTCCACCACAGCCTAGGGTTTTTTGCTTTTCTTTGTTGATTACCCCAAAAGTTTCAATTTGGTTTAAAACGAGATATCCGAAGGAACCTTGCCATCCACCTAAAGCGTAGCCGTTCTTAGCTAAATAACTACCTAATTGAAGTTGGCAAACCTGGCTTATGTAATCCCCTTTATTTAAAGCAGCATCCACAGCCGCAGTATTGGCGAAAGTAACACAACTACCATATTGCCCTTGGTTTAATACCGGGACCTTATTCATGCCAAGGTTAACTTTTTTAGGGAACTTGTTCTTAGCGGTGAGGCTTTGGGATTCATGCGAAAAGGCGTTTTGAGCACGGTTTTGTAACACTTTCATGCCCTTAGGAGAGATTTTAACCTTAAGAATTTGTAGGTGTTTTTTTTCGGCTTTTCCTGATAAGGAACTAGTTTTGGGAGCAGTAGCCACATGATCAATGGTGCCGACTACTTCAACATCTTGTGCGTAAACGTGGGCACTGAATAACGCAGTGGCGAGTAAAGTTTTTGCAATATGCATATCAATCTCAGTGATTAAAAGAAAGGCTGATCATAAATGATGCGTTAAAAATAAGCAATATAGTTTTTAAGTGTCCAAGTTGAGTCCGATGTAGGTAGTAGTCGTAGGTTGGGTCGAGACCCAACATAACCATTTTATCTTCGTTCAAGATTTTATTGTTGGGTCAAGACCCAACCTACATGGGGGGGCGTGAACGTGCCCGTTTTTTTATATTGTCCAATATTCAAAGACGGGCACGGGCATGGGCACGCTCACGGGCACGAAAAAAACCGTAGGTTGGGTCGAGACCCAACATAACCATTTTATCTTCATTCAAGATTTTATTGTTGGGTCATGACCCAACCTACAGGCGGGTTTTGTGAACGTGCCCGGTTTTTATATTGTTTCGTCCAGGATGTTAAGCCACCGGAAAATTAAAATAACTCTTAGGATAAGGCTCATTCCGCAAAGTATAATGCCACCACTCGCTATAATAGGGCTTAAAACCGTATTTCTTCATTAATTGACCTAATAGAAGACGATTATTATGTTGCACCTGACTAATCTCTTTATTCGCGACATTGGCTCGACGATCCAGGCAATCATAACGAGTTCCCATATCTAAAGAATTGTCATTCTGATATTTCGGGGTTTTATCAAAACAACGAGTTAAATGGCCATCATAAGATTTGGGTTGTAAATCCGTTAATTTCACCAAGGTTAAATCCATGGTACTGCCGCGAGAATGCCCAGAAGATAAAGCTATATAATCTTTAGCAAAAAGCTCGTTCTTATTTTCTCGTGGGTAAAATTCTGCTTTATTGCGTTGATCTTTAGGATTTTGACTCCATTTATAAAAATAGTTCACAGCTTGCTGCGGTCTATAACAGTCATAAACTTTTAAAGTGTAACCCTGAGCCTTTATCGCCTTTTGTGCTTTCTGTAATTGTTCCGCCGCTTGTCGACTGAGAATACATACGCCTTTTTTATATCCTGGGATAGGATTACCGATAAAATTATTAGTGGTCGCGTAACGCATATCTTGAATAATATCGGGTGCCACATCGCTAAGATAGACAAAGCCTTTGGGTAAAGCATACGCGTTGCTAACGAGGAAAAGTGAGAGCAAAAGACCATATATTTTTTTCATATTTATAGGTAAATAATAAAAGTTTTACCATCTAACATGAATTGAATTTAAAAGTCTAGTTTTGTAATTAGAGAGAAAGATCGTCATTATCAGTCGGATCATCTGCTTTGGTTGGCCGAGAAGCCTTATGATGTAATGGTGATGGATAATGAATTGGAGCAGACGCAGGTAAACCGCGGGCTTGAGCTAATAAAGGAACTCTAGACTCACTGCTGTCTGAACCGGAGGAAGCACCGCTACTCTCTAAATCAGATTCACTGCTCGATGCATAAGCCTCATTACTTGTTTGAGTTGCTTTTTTTCCACGATAATTTTTAACTAGGTTATAACCTAAAACAATAAAAGCGGGAATAACAGTCACCACTCCTAAGATTGCACCTGCTAAACCCAGAGGACTTGACTTCATACGCTGCCACCACGATTTAGGATGACCTTGCCAAGCACCTTCTATCATCTTAGGCATGCCTTTATGTGCTTGCATTTCCGCGGCTTGAGATTGTTGTAAATTAGTCATGACTGATGCATTGGCTTCGGCAAAATTTCGGGAAACATAAAATGGATGTCCAGGTTTTGCTTCTACCTTCGCTGAGCCGCCTTGGTCTATCAAACTAATTAATGAAGCAGCTCCATATAAATTGCACTTATTATATTCTCTGTCTAATGCATGTTTTAACATCACACTTTCGGTTCTAGGCGCTTTATTGGCTTGCGCTAGAGCAAGGAGGAATTTTTTTATGGGTGTCGCGGCATTCGGTACACTCAATTGACTATCTAAAATAGCTACACGACCATTGACTGCTTGCGAACGCTCATTCCCGCTTTTACAACCCCCTAAGGAAGTCTGCTCTACAAAAACGGATAAGGCTTGGATGAGCATGGAAAAATCATGAAGAAAATGTAAATCGTAGGCCATTAGCTGTTGCAAACCCAATTGCGCATTTTCTTGCACCTGTTCTGGATCTGATTTAATAGCATTTTGTCCCAATGATTTTTGCCAGGTTAATTTCAACTCCTTAATAGTCGTTATTGCTAAAGAACCTTCTACAGATTTAGAAAAAAATGAATCTAGATTGCCTGAATTTAAATACGTTTTATAGTAATCGAAAACGGCAAGCGCTTTAGCTTGTTGCTCAGGAGGTAATATATTATACAAAGTATGTAGGAGAGCTAATTCCGTCATCAATGTGCTTTCAATCACTAAATTATTACGACTTTGATAACCTAAAGTATCGCCAAAACCATTCACGGAAATATTTTGCACAAAGCATAATACGGGTTTTTTATTTTTTAATTGCGCTGCATTATATTGATGTGCGCCCTTTAAAATATGGTAAGCACTTTGAGTCTGTAAATTGCCTCCCACGTCCCCAATTTTGTCGTTTATTGCGGTATAGCTGTTATAAATAAAAGCTGCAGGTTTGTCTCTTTCTTCAACCGGTATTCCTTTGATTCTTTCAGTCAAAGAATAATTGGCGGCAATAGTACCTAATTTAACGGCCACGTCAGCAATATAGGCTGAATCAGAAGGAAGTCCTTTTTTCAAAACTGGTGACGGAGTACGGATTTGTATTCGCGGAGAACTGTGAGGACGAACCCCACCTTCGGCATCTAAAAAATGAGTGATCATTTGTCTATGAGCAAACTCTGTATTGGCTTTTGAAGCGTGGGAGGTAGATTTCTCTCCGGCAATGAAAGTGATTAGTCCTTCTTGCACATTAAGATGCACCACGTCATTTACAGTCGCTGAGGTTTCTTTCGCCCTCGCATTGACCTTGTCGTTTAAATTTTTGAAATCACCTTCATTTAAGACAACATGAGTTTTCTTAATGATTTCTTGCATTAATAAAGTATGGGCTTGCGGTAAAATGTCAGCACGTGCCTTATCCAGTTGTTCATTTAACTCATGAATGTTCTTTGAGGAACGAAGTGCTGCGACAAAAGCCTGCAGAACCAATTGATTCACTGCCTTGAGTGTATCCTGATAGGCTAATTCTAGGTTCTTACCTTGAAATTGAGGAAGAGTTTCATAAACTCTCCGCACTAATCCTAGATGAAAATGGAATTCTTGTTGTAAAGCGATAATACTATTTTGGGGAATAACTTGAAGGCCATGAAGTATATTTGCTGGTAACTTCGCATCAATTTTTACTAATTTATCAATGTATTTTTGTTGAAGCGTTTCATCAAGTTTGCAATCTAAGCTAATAGTGGTAGTACCTGTCAGTTTTCGACCTATAGCAGTTTGTAACCCTTTACGATCGGGGGAATAAGTCGTTTTGTTTTTTTCATTAATTTTTTCAACAACATTTCCAATCTGTTCATCGTTAAGTTGAACATCGATTAAAAGTCTGCCTTGAGGATCAAAAGCAGGGTCGGGTAGGGCTTTGGCAAGACGCAAGGCTTCCTTAGCCAAAGCATCCAAATAGATGGCTTGCGCATTTGCCAATTGTTCTAGAGTTTCATTAGACATTAAACTACCCGTGCTTGTACTATAAATTCATTATACAGCGCGGTACCTTAAGAGTGGCTTAAGTAAAAACAGCTTAATAAAAGTCTATGGTAGTCGTTGTCACATCAATGGGTTCAACGTCATTCATAATTACTGTTTCCACCACTGGTGTAACCGCTACTTGACGGTATTGTACTACTCTTGTAACAGGTACGCAGCAACAACTGCAAAGGATTAATACCATTCCTAATACAATGATTCCCTTCATCATATACCCCTGATCTTTAAATTATTAATCAAATTGTAGATTATTTGTTCATAAAATGCCATTAAGATCCTGATTTTTTATCATTTAAGTGATAAATTAAGGCCAAAATTTGTGCAACTGCATAATATAATGGCGTTGGAATCTCGTCACTCAATTGGACATTAGCCAATAAAGCGGTTAATTCCTCATTTTTTTGAATAGGAATATTATAAGATTTAGCGGTATTAATGATATGTTGCGCGAGGCTACCATCACCTTTTGCCACCACGGTGGGAGCATTTTTACCATCAAAATGTAAGGCTACTGCGCGTGGTTTATTCTCGTTCATATGCGAATATCCAATAAATGCAAATTTTCTACATCGATATGATTTTTTTCCAAGCCTAATTGTAGTTTCCAATCTTTAAGATGGAGCCCCATTCCGCTAAGTGCATGATTCAATTGATTTTTATACTCTTCAAGTGTTTGCATGGTTTCGGATTGCTCAACATAAAACTTCAAGTCTACTTCTCTACCGCTCATCACTACCTTGCCTTGGATA
>SCSO01000052.1 GCA_004297865.1 Legionella sp. | reverse complement strand
GACGTTCGGATGCGGTTTTAAATCCCGGTGGCGTACGCATTGGCACCGCAGAAATTTATCGGCAAGTAGAAAAAATTGATGCGGTAGTCGACAGCATAGTTATTGGTCAAGATTGGCAGGATGATGTAAGGATAGTACTCTTTGTGAAATTACGCGAAGGAAAAGTGCTTGATGAAGCCCTATGTCAATTGATTCGCCAAACCATAAAACAAAATGCATCGCCAAGACATGTTCCTGCAAAAATAGTAGCAGTTGCGGATATTCCCAGAACAATGAGTGGGAAGATTGTGGAAATTGCTGTACGGCAAGTGGTGGAAGGAAAAGAGGTCACGAATTTACAGTCCTTGGCGAATCCTCAGGCTTTAGAGCATTTTAAAAATCGAGTGGAGTTAAAGGATTAACAGGCTGTCATTCCCGCGCAGGCGGGAATCCATTTCTGCATTAGCATTGTACTAAATTAGAGATAGATTCCCGCCTGCGCGGGAATGACAAGTATTCCTAAAATAAACACTTTGTTTACTCTACCAGATTGTGTATAATTTCTCGACGCGTCGATTTGAATATTCAGCTTGCGGACGCTCAAGAGACTTATTCTTTTGTAAATACGGCTAAAGCGGTCAGTAGCATCTTCTTCCTGCCGTTCAAACTCCCGTTTTCGCAAGCCTTAACGTTTAGGCTAAAAATGATTGAATTACATGGATTAACTAAATCCTTTGCTGGAAAGCTGGCCTTGAAGAATATTAATTTATTCATCCAGGAAGGTGAAATATTTGGAATTATTGGCAAAAGTGGTGCGGGAAAATCCACCCTTTTACGCAGTATCAATCTGCTCGAGCGCCCTGATAATGGGGATGTCATCATTGACGGCCAATACCTCACTCGATTATCCGGTCGGGAATTAGCCTTAGCTCGTCATAAAATGGCCATGATTTTTCAACATTTTAACCTTTTAAACTCTAAAACCGTCTACGACAATATCGCCCTGCCCATGCGCATACAAGGCATGAGTGAAAAAGAGATTCAAAGTAAAATTGACGAATTGCTTCCGGTAGTTGAACTGACAGACAAACGTTTTGCTTACCCCGATCAATTAAGCGGTGGGCAAAAACAACGTGTAGCTATTGCTCGCGCCTTAAGTTGTTCACCCAAAATTCTATTATGCGATGAAGCCACTTCGGCATTGGATCCCGAAACGACTGAAGCCATTTTAAATCTTCTTAAAAAAATTAATACACTCTATGGTATTACTATCGTGCTAATCACCCACGAAATGGATGTAGTCAAACGCATCTGTGGCCGGCTTGCAGTGATGGAAGATGGTTCTATGATAGAAACGACTTCATTAGCCAACGTATTTGCCAATCCAGAGAGTTTGGCACGTAATTTATTATTCGCGCAACTAAGTCCCAAATTGCCTAACTGCCTGAAAAGTCAACTTTCCTCTACCCCTACTAATAAACCTTTACTTAAACTCTTTTTCGAAGGTGAGGAAGCCACCGTACCTTTTATTAGTCAAACTAGTCGTGAACTCCACTTGGATATTAATATTCTATTAGCAAATATTGATCGTTTTGACACCCTAACTTGCGGCGTTTTAGTAGTGGAACTCAATGCTGGACCTGAATTATTGGAAGCATTTTTACAACGCTGCAATGAAGCTGCGCTTACTGTGGAGGTATTAGGCTATGTCCAACCCGATGGTTTATGATTTACTAATAGCCACCTTGCAGACCTTATACATGGTATTTGCGAGTACTTTTTTTGCAGTCTTATTTGGTCTGCCTTTAGGTACACTTTTATATTCTTCCTATAAAATTAAACCTGCTCCGCGTTTACATAAAGCCCTGTCCGCATTAATCAATATGGCTCGGTCCATCCCCTTTATCATTTTACTGGTAGCAATTATTCCTTTTACGCGCTTAATTGTAGGCACCTCCATTGGGATGAATGCAGCTATTGTTCCCTTAACAGTGGGTGCAATTCCTTTTTTTGCACGCTTAATGGATGGTGTATACCGTAGTTTAGCTCCAGGGTTAGTTGAAACAGGATATTCTATGGGGGCTAGCACACGGCAGATTATTTTACATATCCTGTTACCTGAAGCTAGGCCAGCCTTAATTCATGCGATTACTTTGACAGCCATTACCTTAGTCAATTATTCGGCCATGGCAGGCACTGTTGGTGCTGGAGGCTTAGGTACTTTAGCCATTAATTACGGTTATCAACGCTTCGATGCCGGCGTGATGCTAGCAACGGTAGTAATACTCATTATTATGGTGCAGTTAATCCAAATGGTAGGTGATTACCTAGCTACACGCTATTTACATCACTAAGAGTAATTGCCATAATTTTTTAACAATTTGCAGGTCAACAATTAATTAGTATAGGGGATTTTTTAATGCGTATTTTAGGTGTTTTATTTTTGATTTGTAGTTTACTCGCTTGTAATAAACCCTCCCCCAATACTCTAGTTATAGGAACTATTGCTGGTCCGGAAACCGAATTGATTGAAACGGCTAAACAAGTGGCTGAAGATAAATATGGTTTGACCATCAAAATCGTTGAATTCAATGATTACAATTTACCTAATGAGGCTTTAAAAGATGGCAGTTTAGACGCTAATGTCTATCAACATCTCCCTTATTTAAAGGCCTCTATGCGAGCTCATGGCTACAATCTACAGGCTATAGGACGGACTTTTGTTTACCCTATGGGGATTTATTCCAAGAAATTCACTAAATTAAGTCAAATACCCCGTAAAGCAATTATTGCCATCCCCAATGATCCCAGTAATGAAACCCGCGCCCTACTTTTACTACAAAAAGCCGGCTTGATTACTTTAACTAAGTCCAATTTAGGGGTTTTACAGGACGTTGCTAAAAATCCTAAAGAGCTGCAATTTAAAGAGATGGATGCTGCCCAATTGCCTCGAGTATTGCCCGATGTCGATGCTGCTGTTATTAATACGACTTTTGCTTTACCAGCAGGTTTAAGCGCTACCAAAAACGCTTTGTATAGTGAGGGTAAAGACTCGCCCTATGCTAATATTATTGTCATTCGTAAGGATAGCCAGAAGAAACCCCAGTTGCAGCAATTTGTAAAAGCATTAAACTCCGAGGAAGTGAAGCAAAAAGCCCAGGAACTCTTTGGCGATACAGCCATTCCAGCTTGGTAAAAAGCTTAATTTTCGCTTAACATTTGAATGCTATACTAGCATTAAAAGCTTGTTATATATGGGGAAGAAATGCCTGATCATATTTTAGATACAACTCCGGAAGCGTTAGCCGCTGCATTTAATGAGAAAAAAGAACAACTTGGCATAGGAGAAGTAAGTACTTTTCACACTGATGCTTTTGATAACATGGTAAAAAATCGTATAACCTCTTTTAGCGGTTTTTTTACTTCTAAAGACCTTACCCCAGCGCAAAGTGAGTTGAAGGCAAAATTAGGTGCTGATTCTTCTGAAGCTAAAATAGTAAGGGATGCCATCCAGGTAGCTCTGACCCCAACACATGCTCCTTTATCGGATGAAGATGCCACTACGGCCTTGACTCCTTTTAAAAAGGCTCAGCAAGACTATGCTGAATCCATCACTGCCTTTAAAAAACTTTTACAACAATCATCAGCAAAATATTCTAGTACCGTTTTAATCGGTACGATGAGTAGCTACAAAAATGACGCCATAACTGCTATCAAAGACCAACAAGCAGCAGAAAAAACGTTCTTACAGAATGCCCTGGGATCATCAGAGGTCGTTAAAGCCTTAGAAGCAACTGTTGGCAAAGACAAAGTTAAAGCTGCCCAAGAAGCCATTTTAGCGGACCTGGATAATGGGCACCAAAAACAGCTGGATTTTTTTAATGAAGAAACCAGCAAATCCATTAAGATTTTGCAGAAAGCAGCACAAGCAAAGGCAGATGAGTTTGCTCTTGTTGCCCATTTAGCTAAAAAGTTAAGCTCCTCTAATGCGACTCGCAAGAAAATCGAAGAATTAGCAATAAAAAATAAAGAGGACTTTTCAGACAATAAAGGTAAAACGACTATTTCCACAAAAGCCAATGGGGACTTCAATCTCCGTGGTATTTCTTTGGCTGCACTGGGGAACATTAATACAGCTACTGGCCAAACACTCGTTAGTAATGCTGATGGCAGTTACACTATTAACTTCTCCAGACATATCACCAGTCCGCTTTATTATGGCGACTTGAGTACGCGCAGTAATGCTACCGCCGATATGATTCTATTAGCTACGGCTCTCAGAAAAGGAAACCATAAAACCATTACCATGGAAGTAAATTTTTCAGATAAGGAGCTCGCAGAGAAACGCGCACTCCAAGCTTATGAGGCCTGTATTAAAGCGGGTTTCCCAGCAGACAAAATTACCATTATGGTAAATAACAAAGAGTATGGTGCTAAAGTTAAAAATGAACAAGGTATAGAGACCAATAATATATCGACTGAGTTATTTAAAAACCATCAGAGTCTTTATCAAACGTTAAAGCAAGAAGAAAAGCAAGTTCAAAAAACCATTGCAGCGGAGAAGGAAGCTGTTCAGAAACATATAGAAACATCTGTTGCTTCTCGCGATGATATTCAGAAGGTACGAGACGAAGTACAAAAAATTCGTACTACTGCCAAAGATAAACCAGATGTCGATCCTGATGATGCTCCTGGTTTTAAACCTTCCTAATCCATTATTACGACTTTTTCGTGCCCGTCTTTGAATATTGCATAATATAAATCCGGGCACGCTCACGAAAACCCGTATGTAGGTTGGGTCATGACCCAACAAAAAAATCTTGAGCGAAGATAAAATGGTTATGTTGGGTCGCGACCCAACCTACGCTTTTTTTCGTGCCCGTGCCCGTTTTTGAATATTACATAATATAAAAACAGGGCACGCTCACGGGCACGGACTCGTTCACGAAACCCGTATGTAGGTTGGGTCATGACCCAACAAAAAATCTTGCGCGAAGATAAAATGGTTATGTTGGGTCGCGACCCAACC
>SCSO01000051.1 GCA_004297865.1 Legionella sp. | reverse complement strand
TTGCGAACGAACACCAATAAAACCTTCCATAGTACCTTGATTATCTTGCTGGCCAGTTTTTACCTTAACTTCTTGTAATTGCCCTTTTCTTTTAATTTCTAGAGTCAATTCTTGGTTGGGGTGGGCTTTAACGTAATCAACTAGGAACAACCAATCATTAAGAAAGATCCCATCCACTAACACAATTTTATCATTAGCCTGCAGGCCCGCTTTGTCTCCGGGTAAATCAGGTGTCACTTCGCCAATAATGGGAGGAATATGGGGTATAAAAGGCTCTATTCCTAGACTTTTAAGAGGATCTGGCTTTTTACTATCTAATTTCCATTCAGCTAAAGGCAAATGAATAGTTTGCTGCTGACCCGTCACTGTGGATTTGACCTGAAGCACTATGGTTTCATCTGAACCAATCATCGGCATTAGCGCGTATTGAAAATCTCGCCAGCTATTAATTTTTTGATCATTCAGTCCTGTGATTTCCTGTTTTGCAGTTAAGCCTGCTTTATCCGCAACACTGTGGGGAATCACGGTTTCGACTATGGGTGCCAAAGAATAGATTCCAATCACCGAAACTAACCATAACGCCACGAAGGCAAAAAGGAAATTAAACAAAGGTCCAGCTAAGACAATGGCCGTACGCACCAAGAGTGATTGATTATTAAATGCTAGATGTTTTTCTTCCGGTGCTACATCTCCTTCATTTTCATCCAACATTTTAACATAGCCCCCTAAAGGAAATAAGGACCACGCGTATTCTGTACCTTTTTTGTCATGCCAACTAAAAAGTATCTTGCCAAAACCAAAGGAGAAACGCAGTACTTTGACCCCACACCAACGAGCAACCTGGAAATGACCATATTCATGCACAGTCACCAGTAGCAATAGAGCTAAAATAAAATATAAGGTAGTTGAAAGCATGTAAACATCCAATAATTAATACACTGCCCGATTAAACACCTAGAGAGATGTAAGTTAAACCAAGATAAAATACAGGCAAAGCCGCCATTAGACTATCTAAGCGATCTAAGACTCCACCATGCCCAGGAATGAGCGCGCCAGTATCTTTTAAATGACAACGTCTTTTTAAAATACTGACAAATAAATCACCAAAAACGGAAATAATAACCGTCAAGATCGCTAAAACAAACCACATAGTAAAGGAATTAGGCTGATAATAATAGTAAGCAACGGTAGCAATAATCAACGCTAAAAGAAAGCCACCCCCCAATCCTTCCCAAGATTTCCCTGGACTAACCTGAGGAATCATTTTATGCCGGCCCCATAATTTTCCAAACAGATAAGCCCCTACGTCCGCAGCCCATACTAAAAACAGCAAATAAAGCACTAAACTTTTTCCTTGCGGTAAAAAATAAAGGTGCATTAGACTTAGCATAAATAAAGGAATGAACAACCAACATAAAGCACTTACAATGACCGGATTTCCCCAATAGGCTTGTGATGCAGGGAAAGTAAGAATGGCTACACAAACGCCTAACCAAACGATTAATCCTAGTACTAACCAATAATCATAGAACAAATAACACCCATAGAGTGCCAGCATTAACACTAGCATAAAAGCGAACTTCATAGACCAACGTTGCAGAGGAATAAGCTGCCAACATTCAGTGCCTGCAAGCAATACCGTGGCCAATAATATAGCACCCAATATCCAAGGATTTGCATAAAAAAGAGTGAACAAAACGATGGGAACGAGAATCAAAGAAGTGATTAAACGCTGCATAAACATGTTTTGCCCCTAGTTAAATTGCTTGAAGCTGTCCAAATCGTCTTTTTCTTTTACTAAAAGAGGCTAACGCAATGTCTAATTGCTTTTCATCGAAATCAGGCCAATGTACCTCGGTAAAATACAATTCGGTATAGGCTAATTGCCAAAGATAAAAATTGCTAATTCGCAATTCACCGCTAGTACGAATAAATAAGTCTGGCTCAGGCAACCCATCCGTATCTAAATACTGTGCAAAATCAGCTTCTGTGATGTCTTCTAAAGCCAAATCACCACTTAGCACAGCTGCTGTCATCTTTTTTGCCGCAGTCATTAGGTCCCATTTGCCACCATAGTTTACGACTATATTTAAAATGAGTTCCTTATTCTTAGCTGTGGTTTGCTCAGACTCTAACATTTCGGATTGTAATAAAGGGGAAAGTTCGCTGCGATCACCAGTGAAGCGCATCCGCACCCCATGCTCATCCAACTCTGCAATTTCTTTTTTTAGTGCGTTTAAAAACAATTCCATAAGAAAATTGACTTCTTCCACTGGACGAGCCCAATTTTCGGAGCTAAAAGCAAATAAGCTTAAACAGCCAATTTGTTTTGCCAAACAATGACGTATTATTTTCTTTACTGATGAAACCCCGGCTATATGACCTTCAAAACGTGCTAAACCACGATTTTCGGCCCAACGGCCATTGCCATCCATCACAATGGCAATATGTTGCGGTAATTTCAAATCCAAAATCCGTCTTCCCAGTGTTCAAATGGCCATAGTCTAACCTCTTTAAGAAAAAAGTAGTAGTGGGTTACAAATAAGTGTCTTAAGAAGTTATAATCGATTTATTCACTTAATCTCTCATTGAGGAGTTTTTAATGTCCCGACCTGCCCCGCTAGTACTCATGATCTTAGATGGATGGGGCTACAATGAAGAGTATCAACACAATGCCATAGCTCAAGCCCATACTCCCCACTGGGATGCCTGGTGGCAAAATTGCCCGCATATTTTACTAGAAGCTTCCGGTCTGCCCGTCGGCTTACCTCAGGATCAAATGGGCAATTCAGAAGTAGGGCATATGCACATTGGCGCTGGACGGCGAATTGTTCAAGATTTTACGCGCATTAATGAAGCAATTAGTGATGGGGAATTTTTCCAAAATCCCGTCTTTAATCAGTTGATCAACGAACTCAAAACCAAACAAAAATCCCTGCATATTATGGGTCTCTTTTCACCTGGCGGCGTGCATAGTCATGAACAACATTTATATTCCTTATTAGCCTTATGTGACTCTCACCAGTTTGATTCAGTGTATCTGCATCTTTTCTTAGACGGACGCGATACGCCTCCGCAAAGTGTTTTAGACAGCTTTGCCCGCTTAGATTTAGAATTACAAAAACATCCAGTGGCTAAAATTGCCTCTATTAGTGGGCGTTATTATGCGATGGATAGAGATAAACGCTGGGAACGAGTTGTCCCCGTTTATGAACTTCTCACCGAAGCAAAATCTGCGCAGACATTTCCTAGCGCTGAAAGTGCCATTGAGGCTTATTATCAACAAAATCTAACCGATGAGTTTATTCCTCCTACTTTAATTGGGACAGGGAAAGCTATTGCAGACGGCGATGCCGTTTTATTTTTTAATTTCCGCGCCGATCGAGCCCGACAACTCACTGCAGCCTTTATAGACCCTTCATTTAGTGGGTTCCCCCGCGCACGCATTCCCAAACTGTCTGCTTTTGTGAGCATGACTGAGTTTGATAAAAATTTAGCCACTACTCCGGCCTATCCTCCTATCCCTTTAAATAACACCTTAGGAGAAATATTAGCTAACGAAAAGTTAAAGCAATTACGCATTGCCGAAACAGAAAAATATGCCCATGTTACCTTTTTCTTTAACGGCGGAAGTGAACAGATTTTTGCTGAGGAAGAGCGGATTTTAATTCCTTCGCCCAAAATCGCCACCTATGATTTGCAACCCGAAATGAGCGCTCCCGAACTTACTGATACCTTAGTGAAAGCTATCAATGAACATCGTTATGATGTGGTCATCTGTAATTATGCCAATGCAGATATGGTAGGCCATAGTGGCGATCTTAAAGCGACTATCCGAGCTATAGAATGCTTGGATCAATGCATGTATCGCGTTTGGAAGGCTTTGGAAGCACAAGGAGGTACCTTACTCATTACTGCTGACCATGGTAATGCTGAAGAAATGTTTGATGAAAGTACGCAACAGCCCTGCACTGCTCATACTAGCGAGCCTGTTCCTTTACTCTGTGTAGGAGGAGACTGGCATTTTATCCAATCCACTGGTAGTTTAATTGATGTAGCACCCACGGTTTTATATATTTTAGGGATAAAATCGCCTAAAGAAATGACAGGAAAGATACTTTTGGAAAAAAATCATGTCCATGCCTAAACACATTTTTCGCCTATTTATTACTTCTTTTACGGGCTTAATGCTATTTTTTTCAGCCCATGCGGAAACGACTAATGTGAAAGTACAGCAAACTAAAACCAAACTGAAACAATTAGATGCACAAATTAATCGCTTACAAGAAGCACTCACTTCAGCCCATGATAAACAGGGCTTATTAAATAAAGAACTGGCCCAAACCGAAAAGCAAATCGGTGAAGGTATACGACAATTACACCAAACGCAAAATGAGATGCTTTCCAAAGAACGCAAAATTGCCGTTCTTCATGACAAGGATAGCCAATTGCACCAAGAGTTAAAAAATCAACAAGAGCTTCTTGCTGGTCATGTCCGCGCCCGTTACCGAATAGGTGAATATCAACCTTTAAAATGGGTATTAAACCAAGATGATCCTAATCGTATAAGTCGCCTGTTAACTTATTATCAATATCTGGTTAAATCACGTCAAAACCTGATTGATAACATTGATGAAACTCGTAAAAAAATTAATGAAAACAAGGTTATATTGAATAGTGAATTAGCAAAAACTCAGCAATTGAGAGATGAATTAACCCAACATCAACAGGAGTTGACCAAGGCAAAAACCTACCATACCCAAGTCATACAATCATTAGATAAGGAGATCCAAAATAACCAAGTTACCCTCAGTGATGTTAAAAAAGATAAAGAAAATCTCTCCAACCTATTAAAGTCATTATCTCAACAAAGTGTCATTCAAATCAGCAAACCCTTCCTGCAGATGCGCAAAAAATTGCCGCTTCCTATACAAACTGCACATAGATCCTTGAAAAAGATGAACCAAGGAGTGACATTTTTTGCCGATGAAGGAACGGTAGTTACTGCCGTTTATCCCGGAAAGGTCGTTTTTAGCGACTGGTTAAAGGGCTATGGATTGTTATTAATCATCGATCATGGCCAAGGATTTATGACTTTATATGCCCATAATCAATCTCTTTTCAAAAGCAAAGGCCAGATGGTTCATCAGAACGAACAGGTCGCTAGCGTAGGCCACAGCGGTGGAATCAAGCAAAACGGTCTATACTTTGAGATAAGACAGAAAGGAAAAGCGGTACCTCCCTTAACTTGGTTGTCTTAAAGTTTTTTTGCCGCTGGCATTCAAATTGCATTTCATATAAGAACAACAAGAAAAGTAGGCGGCTGATTCATGTGGCCTTGCATCCGAGGAGATTGCTATGGTTATTAAGAAAATGCTTTCTGGTACTTTAGTTCTAGCGTTTACTTTAACGCTAATGCTGCCCTTGACTGCATTTACTGCAGATGAGTCTGTGGTAACTAATCCTACTCCAACTAAAGGTGTTCCCTTAGAAGATGTTCAACGATTTTCCAATGCGATTGGTGAAATTAAAAAATACTATGTTAAACCCATCGATGATAAAGAATTGTTCGATAATGCCATTCGCGGGATGTTATCTGGTTTAGACCCTCATTCTAGCTATTTAGATGAAGAAGAGTTCAAAGAACTACAAACCTCTACCAGCGGCGAGTTTGGTGGTTTAGGTATTGAAGTGACCATGGAAGATGGCGTGGTCAAAGTAATTAGCCCCCTAGTCGATACACCTGCCTTTAAAGCCGGGATTAAGTCTGGTGACTATATTATCAAATTAGGTAAACAATCCGTTCAAGGACTTTCTTTAAAAGATGCCGTTAACATGATGCGTGGTAAGGCAGGAAGCACCATTGAATTGACTGTACTTCGTAAAGGTGAAAGTAAACCATTAAGCTTTAACCTTATTCGCGAAGTGATTCTGATTAAAAGCGTAAAAAGTAAAATGTTAAGTGATGGCTATGGTTATATCCGCTTAACTCAATTCCAAGCCCAAACTGGAAAAGATATGTTAGAAGCCATAGACCAATTAAAACAACAATCAAATGGTAAATTAAAAGGCCTAATCTTAGATTTACGTAATAATCCTGGTGGCCTGTTAGATACAGCAATACAAGTATCTGATGCTTTTTTAAGCAGCAATAAGTCTGGCAAACAAGAAATGATCGTGTATACCGAAGGTCGTCTACCTGGCTCAAAATTTACTGCCTTGGCCAACCCTGGGGACGTATTAGATAATGCGCCCATTGTGGTTTTAATAAACAATGGATCTGCTTCAGCCTCAGAAATTGTGGCTGGTGCACTCAAAGATAACAAAAGAGCGATTATTTTAGGAACTAAAAGTTTTGGTAAAGGCTCTGTGCAAACTGTCTTACCTCTCGATGGTAAAACAGGGATTAAACTGACCACAGCCCTTTATTACACACCTGCAGGTATTTCTATCCAAGCGAAAGGTATTGTTCCTGACATCGTGGTTGAAGAAATGACTATCTCTAAAGATACTGCTAAAAAATCAGATCTCAACTTCAGTGAGGCTGATCTAAGTGGACACATATTAAACAAAGATAGTTCTGAATCCAAGGATAATAGTACAAAAGTTACTGACTTGATTCACGACGATTATCAATTGTATGCCGCCTTGAC